>NZ_JAAHIH010000004.1:300000-482500 GCF_010671925.1 Moorena sp. SIOASIH
TCCGCTGGCTGGGCGCTATTATTCATTGCCATACTCTACACCACAGCTCCCGCCGTTGCTGCCTTTGCCCGCTATAACCTGATTGATAGCCTCCATAACCATACCATTGAGGAAGTGCGTCAGCTCGACTGGGCAACCAAATGGGAAAATACTGGTTTATTGGCGTTTGACGATAAAAACGGCAATGGCAAGATTGAGCTGAAACCGGACAAAGATACCAATGAAATTAAGATTGACCGAGATATCATTGTACTCTCCACACCAGAGGTAGCCAAACTTGCTCCTTGGGTGATTGCCCTAGTAGCAGCAGGAGGACTAGCCGCAGCTCTATCCACTGCATCAGGATTACTGCTAGTGATTTCTAGCTCAATTGCCCACGATGTCTACTACCGCATCGTTAATCCTAGGGCGTCAGAGTCCCAACGATTGATGGTAGGTCGAATTATGGTAATTGCTGCCATTGCCATTGCCGGTTACTTTGGTATCAATCCCCCTGGATTTGTAGCCCAAGTAGTAGCCTTTGCCTTTGGTTTAGCCGCTGCCAGCTTTTTCCCAGTGATTCTGTTAGGGGTATTTGATAAGCGAACCAACCGAGAAGGGGCAATTGCTGGCATGGTGGTAGGGTTAATTTTTACCACCGTTTACATCATTGGGGTGAAGTTCTATAGTATGACACCCTGGTTTTTCGGTATTTCCCCTGAGGGGATTGGTACCGTAGGGATGATGCTTAATTTCATCGTGACTGTAGTGGTTTCTCGCCTGACACCCCCACCTCCAGCAGAAATTCAGGAGATGGTGGAAATGTTGCGAACACCCGGTGATGCTCCTCCAGCCCTTCATGATGTGGGAGAAGAGGAGTTAGATTGATAATCGTTGTTCGCGTAGCGTGGCCATTCGCGTAGCGTGGCCCAAAGGCCAAGGCCAAGGTTGTTCGCCCTTAGGCTTCGGTGTAGGATAGGGTGTCTGTCAGAATGCAGAATTAAGAATGCAGAATGTAGAATTGGCAATTCTACATTCTGCATTCTACATTCTTAATTCAAAAGGGTAGGTTGAAGACCGTACCTCCAAGCTTCAACTAATTCAGCTCTTTTCTCTGTAGACTATTTGCAGGCAGTGACATAATCCCGACACTGACCTAACGGTAAAGTGCGGGCTTATTGCCAACACCACCCAACGGTGCCAACACCACCCAACGGTTCGGTTACTCGGCAAGCTTTACTAATGACGGGATGCCCCACCGCCAAATGCCAGATGTTTCTGGCCGCACTTTTCTACTTATTACAAGAATATCATACGTCTAGTCACTTGAGCAGTCAGAATGAAAAACAAAAAACTAACAATTAGGATTCCAGATTTTGAGAAAATGCAATTATAACAAGAGGCCTCACGACGGGGGATGACCCAATCTGAACTACAAAGGAAGTTTGATAGCTCGTTTCCCTGATCCGGTAGACTTTGATTGACAATTCCGCTTAGCTCCAATGCCCAAGCTATCCTTCCCAGAGACGCGCGCCTAATAATAGGGTAACTTCAAGACGCTCACCTTTCAGGTAGAGCGCGGGGCTGCCCCCATCAAGCTCAACATGCAAATGGAAGTCTATGCTACGCCTTAAAATCTCCTTAGCTAATTTACTGCTGATTGTTGCTACTGGCTTGACAATCGTCCTGCTGTGGCAACTGAGAGCTTTGCTAGTAGTACTGATGATTGCAGTAGTGCTCGCATCTACTCTAGCACCAATTATTGATAGTGCTGAAAAGTTAAGGATTCCCCGCTGGCTAGCGGTTATTCTGGTTTATTTAGGCTTAATCGCTGGTTTGACAGGGATCGGCTTAGTGATTGGACCAACAGTAGCTCAGCAAATTCAGCGTTTATTTCGAAAACTGCCAGCGTATTTGGAGGTTTTAACCTCTTTGTTAGATGCTTTAGCGATTCGCCTAGGGATGACTGAACTGGCTCTGAGTAAAATGTTTGATGCTGGGACGGTTACATCTTGGGTGATTAGTTCCTCTCAGAAGTTGCTAGTGCAGTCCTATGGATTGACAAGGAGTCTTTTTGGTGGAGTATTTACCGTAATTCTGGCAACACTGCTGTCTGGTTATATGTTAGCTGGCTCTGAACAATTAATTAAAGGGGGGGTAAGTTTGTTTCCCAAACCCTGGGATGAAAAATTGGCAGCCCAGGTCAAGCCAGTCAGCCAACGGATGGGGGGTTACATCCAGGGGCGAGTGGTGGTTTCAGGAATTTTAGGCATGGCGATTACTGTTGGTTTAAAATTTTTGGGACTGTCAGAGTTTGCCTTGGGTTTGGGTGTGATTGCTGGGGTCACCAATTTGATTCCCTTTTTTGGTCCGGTTTTAGGAGCAATTCCAGCATTGATTGTGGCAATTGCTCAAGGGGGATGGACTTTCTCCTGGGTATTGCTACTATTTGTGATTATTCAGAATCTGGAAACCTATATTCTTGACCCCCTACTGGTGGGGTCTTCTGTGAGAGTTCACCCCTTATATCAGTTGTTGGCAGTGCTAGGTGGTGCAAAGGTTTTGGGGATTCTTGGTGCTTTGATTGTTCCGCCTTGGGTAGCTGGTGCAGCTCTGGTACTAGAAAATTTGTACTTGAAGCCGAAACTGGAGGCGGAACAAAATGCTGCTACTATCTCGGCAGCTTCTGAGTCAGATGCCTCAAATGCTCTTTCTTTCAACGGATAGTATGGTCACTATACATTGAGAGATCAGCTTTCAGCAATCAGCTTTCAGCAATCAGCTTTCAGCTATCAGCTTTCAGCTATCAGCTTTCAGCTATCAGCTTTCAGCCATTGGCCTATGGCCACGCTACTTGAGGTGCTTTTGAATAAAATAAGCTGACGGCTGACGGCTGACGGCTGACGGCTGACGGCTGAATGCTTAAGAAAATAGTCAACCAATTACTAATTACCAATTACCAATTAACTGTCTTAAGTAATGTTACAGAGGCTAGAAAGTTAACACTAAAGTACAGTTAACACTAGGCTCCCCTTTCTTTGGCTTCAAATTAGACGGGGCTAAAGCCTCCTGGCTCTCAACTGCAATATTTTTGGTAGCTGATGAATTCCTTCTTTCGCTGCCGATATTGGCTGACGCAAGTGATCTTGGTAGTAATTGGAGCGATCGCGATCGCTTGCCTGATTGCAGCTGCGCCAATTGTGGCTCAGGACAATCTGAATCGGGTAACTATTTTCTTCGATGGGCGTCCCCTGTTTGAGGTAGCACCGGCTGGGTCATTAACTGGTCAACAACGGGCTGATTACGTCAGTGATACCCTTAAGTATATCATCAAGACAGCACAACCGACCGTAAACGTAGAAATTGCTGGGACTGAAAAGTTACCAGTGATTAAGGTCAATGGTAGCCACTTGCTATCGGTAACCTCCAATGATACTCTAAACGGAAGAAGTCCCAAGGAACAAGCCCGATTGTGGCAAAGACTGCTACAGAATGCCATCAAACGGGCGTTTATCGAACGTACCCAGGAATATCTCGTACAAGCGGTATTCCTATCCGTTGGATGTGGGTTATGGGCACTCATCTCTAGTTGGGGAGTAGGCTGGCTGTGGCATCACCGGATTAAATGGCTGTTTCACAAAAAGGTAACTAAGTCAACCCATCGACACCGTCACCAACCCGCCTTAAGTGCTGAAATTGCAGGCGGGACTCTCATACTCCTGTTCCGGATCACTATCCTAGTATTTACCCTGATTTATACTAGTAAGCTATTTCCCCAAACTCGGCAGTTAAGCCGCCAAGTTAACGACACATTTGTTCAAAGCTTGACTTGGGAAATCATTTGGGTGGGAGATAAACCCTATTCTGTCTTAGGGTTATTAACATTGATTGGGTTATTTGCGGCTCTGATACTCCTAGCCAAGGTAGTAAAAAAAGTGTTGCGATCGCGGATTCTTCGCCTCACCAATCTCAGCCGCCCTGCCCAGGAGACTATTGCCCTGATCGCCCATTATGCCATACTCTTGATCGGTTCTATTGTGCTGTTGCAGTTGTGGGGACTCGACATTAGTTCTCTAGCTGTATTTGCTGGAGTCTTGGGTGTGGGGATTGGCTTGGGAATCCAGGGAATTGCTAAGGAATGTGTCAGCGGTTTGGTACTCATTTTTGAGCGTCCGATTCAAGTCGGGGACTTTGTAAATGTTGGGGAACTGATGGGAACAGTAGAAAATATCGGTATTCGGAGTACAGAAATCCTGACTTTGGATCAAGTCTCAATCATTATCCCCAATTCTCGCTTTCTGGAAGCTGAAGTGGTCAACTGGACTCACAATAATCCAGTATCCCGATTAAAATTACCGGTAGGGGTCGCCTATGGCTCAGATCCAATTAAAGTTCGTAGTGCTCTGATTGAGGCAGCAAAGGGACATCCAGAAATCTTAGATCAACCTGCCCCTAATGTATTTTTTACTGGATTTGGGGAAAATGCCCTCAAGTTTGAGTTGTTGGTTTGGATTGAAGACCCTCCCAAGCAGTTCCAAATCAAGAGTGAGCTTTACTTTCTGATTGAAGAAATACTGCGTCATTACCATGTTGATATTCCCTTTCCTAAGCTAGATTTGCACGTCCGTTCTGGTAATTTTCCTGTAGACGTTTCACACCAGTTAATTGAGTCCCTAACTCAGCTATCTCAGGAATTGACTCAGTGGATGGCCAGACAATCCTATGGTAGTAGTCACAATGGTACTAGTCACAATGGTACTAGTCACAATGGTACTAGTCACAATGGTACTAGTCACAGGAATGTTCAAATAAACAATACTTCAGATAATAATTGATACTTAAGGGAATAGGAAACTTGATATCAGGCAAATGACTAATATTTACAAACAACTTATCGGGTGATTTTCAAGTTCATAACTGATACCAAATCCGGTTTATAAAAGCTTATAAAAGTTAGTCATAAGTTAACCAATGATAATTAGTTAAATTTTTAATCTCTGAGGTCATGGTTTGTTCGCGGAGCGTCTCCGTAGGAGAAGGAGCTGACAACGAGTTACTAAACGTTCTTCAATTTCATCTATAGTTTTAAAAGATTCATTTTTTTTCTTAAAAATTTGGACTGCTTATTCTCCCAATTCATTATATTTTTTAATAATTTTAAAAGCATACTGATAGTTAATAACTACAGGGACTGCTGCATTTTTTATTGTCCACCCTAGAGAAATTTTCCATAATAAATGCCATCTTCTTGCTTCTACAGGGTCAAGACTTGCTCTGTATCTTTTTTTCAGTTCACCATTACTCAGATGGTCAGCTAAATAAGCTTTTTTGGGCATTTGACATTCTGATTTTGTATTGAGTATATTATCCAGATTTGGTATTAATCAGGGTTTAAAGGATTCTTACAGCAGCTCAAGTGGTCTTACCGTACGTTTTCGTACCGAAACTACCGATCGCCCATTACTTATTACTTGATTAATAATCCTCCCCAAGCAAGTAATAGAGAAAAAAATATCGCAGCGATCGCCTGTCTACTTAACAGCAATAAGGCAAATCGAAGAGACTGTTCTCGCGTAATAGTTAACAGAGTAACTAAACAAGGTAGCAATACTCCTGCTAGATACACCCCAGTCAAAACCTGCAATGGAGTTAACATAGCCAAGGTTTCTGGTTCAGCAAATAATAGCAGTCCATCTTTGCGAATAGAAGCTAAAACAATAGGCAATGAGGCTTCAGTGGGTAAATTAAACAATCCCATCAAAGGGTTAATAATATTGGCTAAAGCTGCGATTGTTCCTAACCAATTCAACACAGAAGCAATAACGGTAATAACTAAAAATATGGGAATTGCATTGAACAAAAATTGATTAATAGTTGACTTAGCTTCGCGCCAAATTACTGACGAATGAGGAAATTCTAAAAATGCTCTTCCTTCGATTACTAGGGGATTCTGATTCGATTTAGCTGTAGGGGAAGAAATGATGTAGGTATATATCAAGGTGGTTGCGGTTAGATACAGCAGGTAAGGAATTATCAAGTAAGGTAACTTAGCAGCACTAAACACCCCTAAAGTTGCGCCCAACTGATAAGAACAAGCGGAACCAAAAGCGATCGCCGAAATACAAGTTCCTCTAGAACAACTAGAACAGGCACGGGTGCTAATCACCGCAGGAACATTACACCCCATACCCATAATTACTCGCACTAAATCCCGTCCCGATAACCCAAACGGACGGAGTAAAGGATCGAGAGCAATGGTAATTCGTTCTATTAACCCACTAGCTTTATATGCGCCCAAGAATAGGGCATAGAGAATTACTGTGGGCATCGCCCAAATAAACAGCAACGGACTCATAGTTATCAGTCCATACTGACCTATCAGTATTTCTCTTAACCAGATTGGGAGTTGGGATAAAGGTTTAATAACAGGAGCGATCGCACTTTGGACTATAGGATCTGCTAAAGTCGCAAAGGAGTTAGCACCCCAGACAGCAATAATGGCAGGAATAAGTAATAAAGCGATCGCCAATAAACTGCCCAGTCGAGGATGTTCTAACAGTGTTGGGTGGGGTTCTATATACCAGCCAGCCCTTGTAGGAATCCATTGGGCGGGAAAAGGATGAGGTTCTTGCAGAGAAGCCAAAATATGGTCTTTTTGTTCTGTAGTAATGTGGCGGGCATCTACAGTGAAAATGCTCAGGTTAGAAGTTTCCGTCCATTCCCTAATCACTTGTTGAGTATGAACCGTCGAGAATACCTTATCCCAGAAAGTAATCACCACAATGCCCCTTTTATCTGCTACTAAAGGTAGTAGATCTGCTAAATCTCGATCTACGTCGGTTGCCTTGACTACCAATAGCACGGTGTCATTTTCTTGTAGCTGTCTTAAAGCTTTCTTAGTAGTTACACTATCGGAACGATAGAGAATTCCAGGGGTATCGATAAAGGTATAGGCTTCAGATTGATAAGTGTCACAAGTCACTGTAGAACCGCGAAAATTGGCACTATAGGGAGTCTGTCCTGTAAGAGCCGCAATTAGTTGGGACTTGCCCGTACTCTCTTTACCAATAACCACCGCTGACTTTTTAACAAACACAATCGTTATTACAGCAAGAAAGGTCATCTAAGAACAAACCTTCTCGGCGATAGGCTTCCAAGGTCGTTGGATCGATTCCCAGACGTTGAGCGATCGCATTACCGACTACAGCAAATCGCTGCCGAAATTTATAAATGAAACAAAAAATTAGATTGCCGTGACGCACCGAAGGACCGACGACAAATAATCCTGGAGTTAGGGTAGACTCATCTTCTTGAGTCAGGGCTGCATAGCCATTTGACCAGTCAAATAGAGGTGCGATTTGTTTTAAACTGCTGTTAAATCCCGTACAGAGAATTGGCGGTGTGGAACTAAACCACTGTTCGTACTCGCTCTCCACCACATATCCTTTTTTTACTGCTTTGACTGCTTCAATGTGCTGTTCTCCAATTAGTTCGACCCGACCCATAGAATAAGCTCTTTCTAAACGTTTTAGACTATAAGGAGACAGAGAAACACTAGGATCTGAGTCTAAGTTTGACCAGCTACTCTGGCGATCGATTAACTTTACTTTTTTCCCTAATGCTGCCAAATTTGACGCTGCATCTACACCGCTTTCATAGCCTCCCACAACTACAAATTCTTTCCCCTTAAGCTCTGTCCAAGAACGTATTTTGGAATTATGAATGCACAATTCTGCTCCTGGAAACGGATTAAGATTGGGATATTGAAACTCTCCTGCTGCCCAAATCACAAACTGCGATCTCAGCGAAGCTGAGGCACTGCGTGAACGCAACTTGCCTTTAGAAGTTTCCAAGACAAAGCCTTTGCCTTGAGGTAAAGCTGCAATAGTTTTCACATTTGTCTCGGTTTTTATAGGTAGTTTAAAATGCTCTGCTACAGTCTCCAAATATAGGGCATATTCTTTCCCCGAAAGATGTTCCTTTCTGAAACTGAGGGCAGGAGAAGTATTTAAAACTACTGCGTTGAGATCCAGCAATCCAAAACCATGACTGGGAAACGACGGCGTAATGAATCGCATTTCTTCAGGCCAACGCCTAAAAGAAGCCCCTACTTGATGTCGTTCTACAATGACAAAGTTTTCAATTCCTAAATCTTTTAAGACTACTCCACAGCCAATTCCAGCAGCCCCAGCCCCCACAATTACAACTTCAAAACGAGCGTTAGTTTTGTTCACCAGCAGACAATCTCGAATAGATACTTGATGACAATTATAATCATTCTATAAAAAAAAAGCTAGCTTTCTAACAAACAATATTAGTGAGGCAGTGGTAAACCATGATTGACATCCTCCCACCGCTAAACTCCTTACGTTGCTATAGGGCGTTGCGAGAGCAAATGGACAAAAAACAACGCTGGACGTATAATTATAATAATTAAACTAAATACTCCAGAACTGAACTAAGCGTATAAGTGGACTTATATCAAATCCGTTTGTCAAAACCCTTTTATAAAAATCGACCAAATCTTTGTATGCCACGAATCTATGGCTATGCAGATAAGGGGGGTTTGGGAACAGGATTTGGTATGAGACGGCAATTGCTATATGCGTTCGCGTAGCGGCTCGTACCGAGCATCGCGTTTTCTATTCTGCTGCCAGCCCCATCGCTTTACACCTCTCCTGGGTCAATCCCCAACTGTCGCAGACGTTCTGCTAATCTCGCTGCCTGCTGTTGAGCTAATTCCTTTTCCTGGCGTTCGAGTTGAGCTTGCTGCTCAGCCTGCTGCAACTGTTGCTGAGTCTGCTGCAACTGGTCTTGAGCCTGTTGAACCTGTTCAGAGCCTGTGGGAATCCAGTTCCCTAATTCATCATACCAGCGTAACCATCGCCCATTTACCTCTTGGTATGACCCAGACCATACTCCTAGGCCCAGCCCTAATTCTGGCAGCCAGAATTTTTCGGTGTCCAACCTTACCTGTTCATAGTTTAACCCTTTCAACTCAAAAATTCTTAACTCATTGGTGTATCGGCTAAACACCACATAATAAGGAATACGAAGGATACGTTCATAAACCTCCCACTTAGTCGGCGGTTGATCGATCGCGTAGCGTGGCCTACGGCCAATCTCCCGTAGGGTTTGCCCTAAATCTTCTGATTCCGTCGTTGGAGAGAGCAACTCCACTACGATAAATGGACTCACCCCTTCCTGCCAGATCACATAACTCAATCGTAAGTCTCGCTGTTCATAAAACCGAGACACCCCAACTACCCCAAACCAGTCCGGTCGTTTGTACCATTGAGGATGGCGCACATCATAGTACAGATTCAAGTCAGTCCCCACAAAGATCTGATCCCTTGGGTAACTCGGTGGGCAGAAAGTCTCCCGTAACAGCTGAGGTTGAAAATCGTGAAACTCGTCTGGCAAACCTGGTTCCTCTGGATCTTCACTAGGGAGATCATACATCGTCGGCAGGGTTTCCTTCGCCGGACGAGGGGGGTCAGTTTGATACATAACAGACAATCCGATCAACTAGCTTTAGGGTAGCAAGACCTTTCAAAGCGTGATTAACTTATTAAGATTGCCAGAGTTTGAGATACGTTGAGCAGTCAGTAATGGTGCTACGCCCATGCTGTCCTTGTCATCAGCTATTAGTTGCAAGGCCAGCAAAACCTGACTGACCATAATAAGCTGACCGCTCAACGTATAACATGCTCCCACCTGCGTGCTACCTAATTTTTAACTGGCACCTACACCCACTGCTGTTTTGTCGGATGTGGTTTGAGCAGGACTTTCGTCAGCCATACTCACCCCATTTCCCTTCTGCCGCCACAGTGATGTACAGATAATCTTCGAGCGATCGCAACGATCGACATATTTAGCTGCAATCTCGATTACCTCTTGCATCAGACCCTTAACCAAGGTGGTTGGTTTCAGACCCATTTCTAAGAAACATTTATTCTCCACAGCCAGTTCATTTTCCGCTGATTCGTTTCTCGGGTTCTCTAGATAGGCAATTTCCGCCCCAGTGATATCAGACACAATCTGTGCCAAATCCCGCACCCGATGGGTTTCGGTCATCTGATTCAAGATTTTCACCCTGTCCCCAGAAGCCGGAGGATTTGCGATCGCTAACTCTATACACCGCACCGTATCTTGAATATGGATAAATGCCCTAGTTTGACCCCCTGTTCCATGTACCGTCAACGGATGACCAATCGCTGACTGCATCAGGAACCGGTTTAGGACTGTACCATAGTCTCCATCGTAATCAAAGCGATTAATTAGCCGTTCATCCAGCTTTGTCTGCTTGGTCTGAGTTCCCCAAACAATCCCCTGATGCAGGTCAGTGATCCGCACCCCATCATTCTTGTTGTAGTAAGAGAAAAACAGCTGGTCCTGAGTTTTGGTCATGTGATAGATACTGCCCGGATTGGCTGGGTACAAGATTTGCTGCTGTACCATTTTTCCCTCATCCGTAGTCACCTGGATATCTAAATACCCTTCCGGAATCTTCATCCCAGCAGTACCATAACCATAGACTCCCATGGTTCCTAAATGAACCACATGTATATCCAAACCCGACTCCACAATCGCAGCTAGCAGATTATTGGTCGCATTCAAGTTATTATCTACCGTGTAGCGCTTATGGCTAGATGACTTCATCGAATAAGGTGCAGCCCGCTGTTCGGCAAAATGAATCACCACATCCGGTTGATAGGTTAGGAATAGATTGAGTAAGCGATCATAGTCTTTCGCTACATTGAAGTTATAGAACTGGATTTGTTTGCCAGAAACCTCAAGCCATGTCTTGAGACGAGTGGACATCGGCTGGTAAGGTGTTAAGGAACTCACTTCCAACTCATTATCAATGTTGCGTCGTGACAAGTTATCAACAATTACAATGTCATGACCACTATCAGATAGATGGAGAGCTGTGGGCCAACCACAAAATCCGTCACCGCCTAAAACTACAACTTTTTTCATCATCAACTCCTAGTTGTTTGCTTAAATGGTCTTTGTTGGTTGAATTGTCAGCGAGCTGCGACTATAGCATCGGGCTTTGGGAATTAACCGAGAACCAATCGAGAACCGATATATTTCCATCACCGGACTTCGTCGAGCTAAGCTAACATCACCTGATCACCCCACTGTTACGATTACAGCAATCAGTTTTTTAGATGAAATCTAGTTCAGGGTATCGATCCATGATCTCCGATACCTCTTCCCTTTCAGAAGTCTTGTGATTCAAGATTTCCTTGAAGAAACGAACATAAGTGCTATAGACTTGGGTCGAACCGTCATCATGATCAACAATGAAGAAAGGGGCTGCTTCTACCCCGTGCTTTATAGCTAGATCTAGTCCCTCGCTAGATTGCTGACGCTCATCAGCCACCACAATCTGGTCTATTCGACCCATCAGTCCTTTTTTTTCAAGTTTTTCTACCACATTGACGCACTTGCGACAGAAATTGCCGTCCTTGTTGATTTTTTTTACTAAAGTGATTTTCATTCTGTACTATTCAATACTGAGTTGTTTTTCAAAAGCGTAATTAAGAAATTATCACAACCCACTCCCCACTCCTACCTAAAAATTAGGATTTCAACCGCAACAAGCTTGATTGTGCCGCAACGCTTAAGTATCTGAACTGAAATTCTTTACCTAGTCTGTTAATTTCCGTGAGGGTTGCTCAAACCCTTACTGTTTGATGTTCCCTGTTCGTCATTCCCTGCTCTGTAGTGTTGTGTAAGCCACACTCTTTTTCGACCTGCCCTTCCCACCACCAGCGACCTTCCCGTTCATGCTGATTGGGGAGAATTGGGCGAGTACAGGGTTCGCAGCCAATGCTAACGAAACCTTTAGCGTGCAATTGATTGTAAGGCACATCATTAGTGCGGATGTATTTCCACACCTGTTCAGAACTCCAGTTAGCTAGGGGGTTAAATTTAATCAGGGTTCGTTCTTGGGTTGAGAACGCCTGGTCTACCTGGACAACAGGGATATTAGCGCGAGTACTAGGACTCTGATCCTTTCGCTGACCCGTAATCCAAGCATCTAGCTTAGCCAGTTGGCGACGCAAGGGAGCGACTTTGCGAATACCACAGCACTCTTTGTGACCATCCTGGTAGAAACTGAACAACCCCTTTTGTTTAACCAGTGCTTCCACTGCATCCGCGTCCGGTAGAATTACCTCTAGTGGAATTCCATAGTGCTGTCTTACCTTCTCAAGTAGTTGGTAAGTCTCGCAGTGCAAGCGACCCGTGTCGAGGGAGAACACTTTCACATCTGGCTTAATCTTGGATGCCATATCCACAAGAACCACATCCTCCGCACCACTGAAAGAGATGGCGATGTTGTCAAATTTGTCAAGAGCCAGTTTGAGGATTTCCTGAGGACTCTTGTGGGCGTATTCGGATTCCAAATAAACAACATCCAGTTCCAACATGAACATCTCCTTGCTATATGACAAAAGTGGTTGGACTTGCTGATTATACGACGTATCGATACCGTTATCCATCCTCAGCCTTCAGCTTTGAGCTCATGTCATCCAACCCAAGGGAAGTTCCACGATAGTTCAGAAATTATTATATATAGCGTATATATAGTTTCCATGGCTGAAGTACATCTGAGTTAAGAGACTTATAGCGCTTTGCCACCCGCGCTAATTAAAAACTGCTATAAATGTCTGCTGCAAATAGAAAGAGTGTGGGGAAAGGTTAAAGGGTAATACATATATTCCTTTCCCCCTTTCCCTTTGAGATTTTTCCTTCCCCCTTCTCCTTTTCCAATCCCAAGCATTTGTAGCACCATTAAATAGAATTGATAGTATTTTCCTGTTGTATCCCAGCCTTTTGCCGCCCTTGGTCAACGGGAAAAAAAAACCCATCGATCTGTAGGATGGGGATTTTTTGACAGATTGGCCATTAACGATTTGCCATGGTTTTCCTATAAAACTTGTGCTCTCAGCCAGGCTATCGGTAAGGATAACATCTTACGGAGTTTGGGGACATAGGCTCTTTGGCTAAATACATCGTAATGGTTGTGTTCAATCACATTGAGAATTTTCTGATAGAGCATCAAGGCAGACCAAACCGGCCAACGGGCATCACGGCTTAGGGCTCTAATACCTCTTTCTGCTTTGGTATAGTAATCCCTTGCCCGTTGAATTTGGAAACGCATTAGTTCCTGCCAACGGTCATCAACCACACCTTTGAACAAATCATCCTCGGTGTAATTAAACCGTTCCATATCTTCTAAGGGTATGTAAATACGACCTCGTCTAGCATCCTCTCCAATATCTCGGAGGATGTTAGTTAGCTGATTGGCAATACCTAATGCGATCGCTTCTCCGACCGGATTATAGGAATCTGTTTGCTGATCCCAGGGTGCTTTACTAGTGGAGTTGTCAACCCCCAGTACAGCACTAGACATTAACCCCACCGTACCCGCCACCCGATAACAGTAAAGATTCAGTTCATCAAAGGTTTCATAGCGACTACGGTAGAGATCCATCTGCTGACCTGCAATCATATCCCGAAAGGGTTGAATATCCATCGGGAAGCGTTCTAGGGTATCGACCAAAGCGACATCATAGTTATCGATGGGATGTCCCGCAAAGATAGATTGCAGATGTTCTTCCCAGTGATCTAGGGTTTCAGGGGTGGTTAAAGCCGCCTGGGGACCATCGACTAGTTCATCAGTTCGTCTGCACCAGACGTATATTGCCCAGATGGCTCGACGTTTTGCTTCTGGCATTAGTAGGGTGCCAAGATAAAACGTCTTAGAGTACTTCGCCGTAATCTGGCGGCATAATTCGTAGGATTTTGACCGGGAGGCCAGGTTTCTCATGGGCTGAGATTTGGGCAGTTGGAGCATTCTTAGCAACGTTGGAGATTGGAAGCTTTCAACTTTCATCCTTCAGCCCTCAGTACTGGCCCTTGGCATGGGTGAAGAGACTAACGGGGTGTCAATCTCTGCTTTCTGATTGCCGGCTAGTGGTTGAGCGCTGGTTTTTGAAAGCCGAGTGCTATTGTTATTTATTGCCTGCGATGTCAGCTTACCAGAAAGTACGGCTCCTTCCATACTTGCTAGGTATCGTTGCATAGTGTAATCCCCGCTTAGGAAGAAATTGGCAATGGGTGTTTCTTGGGAGGGACGGTGCTGTTGCCGTCCTGGGGTTGCCTTATATACCGAACGGGGAGTCTTAACCACGTGGTATTTTATCAGTTGAGCTGAGTTATCACTACCAAAATGGTTGGGAAACAGTTTCTCCAGTTCTGCTAGGGTGGCATTCACAATTTCGAGATCGGATTTGCCAATCCAATTTTTAGCAGGCGCTAAGACCAATTCCAACATTGAGCGGTCGGGATTGGCGTACTCTTTGCAGGTATTGCTCATGTCAGCATAGACACTAAGCAGGGGTGATCGGGAAAATAACAGATGGTCAATATCCGTCAGTTTGCGGTCAAACCACATCTGCAGGTTGATTACCGGTACTCCCTCTAGCCCATCCAGCTGTTTGAAAAATTCCATTTCACCCCAAGGTTTGGGTATCATCAGCTTCAAGGGGTCTACCGGCATAGCTGATACATAAGCATCCGCTGTCAGAACTTGATCGGGTGCTCCATTCAATCCCCGAATCAGGAACCCACTGACAGTGTTGTCTGAATTGAGTAAAAATTCTTTAACTGGGGCATTCAAGCGTACTTCTCCACCCCGCTGTGTGATATAATCAACTAGTGGTTGGCAGAGTCGCTCCGTGGGAGAACCATCCAAGAATGCCATCTTGGAACCGTTCTTTTCCTGTAGGAAGCGGTTAAGAG
Source organism: Moorena sp. SIOASIH (assembly GCF_010671925.1). Lineage (GTDB taxonomy): Bacteria > Cyanobacteriota > Cyanobacteriia > Cyanobacteriales > Coleofasciculaceae > Moorena. Next base: position 314,800 of record NZ_JAAHIH010000004.1, read on the forward strand.
CAGTCAAGATTATAGTGGACGAAATTTCATCAGGCCCAATAAAGTTTAGTGCCTTAGACATGGCGATGAAGACTTCCTTCTCTACTCGTGGTGGTACGTTCTGTTTTTTCAGCCATTCGGAGAAGGAGTATTTGTCCATTGCTTCGACATACTTTTGCCCTTGAAGCATGGCCGGAATCAACCCTATCCCAAAGCGAATCTTCTCGGGCCAGGTCAGCATGTCGTTATTGCGCAGAATTGCCACCATCCCATTGAGGGGAGCTGGTAGATTCGGGAAGTCAAACCGAGAGTAAGTTCCGGGTTGATTTGGCTGATTAAAAATCATGGTGTGCTCTTTCCACTGCAGCCGGTCTTCAATACCCAGTTCTTTAATTAGCTGCAGCATATTGGGATAGGCACCAAAAAATATATGGAGACCAGTTTCATACCAGTCTCCATCTTGATCTTTCCAGGCTGCCACTTTACCGCCTAAAACATTTCGGCGTTCTAGGACAATCGGGGTGTGACCAGCGTCTGTTAGATATTTAGCACAGGAAAGCCCTGCTAGTCCGGCTCCAGCGATCGCAACTCGCATGTGATGGTAATACTGTAAATTTTTGGCTTAGGGGTGTTCTTTTAATTATACTTTGCATTTCGTTACATTTTACATCTGACGCCCAGGTTTTTCTGGGGGGTGGAAAGAGGGGGAAGTCCGGCACGAATGAAATTCTTTGGTCTGATGGCATCTTACTGACCTCCTGTAATACTCTTTCTGCAACCATGGCATGCTCCCCCCTGTTCACTCAGGTTCACTAAAACCCTAGCGCTAATTTAAATCACACGGAAAATAAATGGGTAGCGGTAGGATACATTGGGATCCCCAAGAATCTTGAGAATAGCCATAATCGGCAGTACCAAACTTAAAATAACTAATAAACCTAGGAAAGGCCAACCAATGAGGATAATAGTCAAAGCCCCAAAAATTACCTCATATAGCCAGACATTGAAGTGAAAATTAAGGGACTCTTTGGCATTATCTTTGACTACTTTATCATCGGAGATTAACAAAATAGCCACGGGAATTAACACGGATACAAATGAGGCACTAATGAAAATTGCTCCGTGACATAATGCTGATAACAGCTTGCGCTTGTCTGGGTCATAGTCGATGTTATTTTTCTGGTCATACACCATAATAGAGCTCCTTTATTTCGATAATGTATTCAATTTTACTTACCTATAATCCTAGCATTTATATCCCTATACTATAGGTAGTAAATTCCGTCCAAAATCAGGGATGAAATCACCACATTATTGATTAGTTATTATTTAGTATAATTAGCAAAAGTATAGAACATGGAATGGGAAAACGGGAATAGGTGAATTCGCCTCAGGGTTCGATTATCAAGACTAGTTTTGGACGGCAAGCTAATGGTCTATTAGTCACTATTAGTCATTAGTAATTTGTAACTACGAGCAGACTCTGGTCAATCATAAAGGACTAATAACCATAAAACTATGTCAGAATGTAAAGGAAAGTCCCCTATCTAGTCTTTTCGGATGTCCACTGAACTTGAGGCAGAATTGCTCAACGCTGTTGAACACCGCCGTAACTTTGCGATTATTTCCCACCCGGACGCGGGTAAAACTACATTGACAGAAAAATTATTACTCTATGGTGGAGCAATTCACGAAGCCGGAGCAGTGAAGGCACGGCGAGCTCAGCGCAAGGCAACCTCGGACTGGATGGAAATGGAGCAACAACGGGGAATTTCGATTACCTCGACGGTGTTGCAGTTTGCCTATGAGGACTGTCAGATTAATTTACTCGACACACCCGGACACCAAGATTTCAGTGAGGATACCTATCGCACTCTGGCAGCAGCTGATAATGCGGTGATGCTGATTGATGCAGCAAAGGGTCTAGAGCCCCAAACCAGGAAATTGTTTGAAGTGTGCAAAATGCGATCGCTTCCTATATTTACCTTTGTCAACAAGCTTGACCGTCCCGCACGAGAACCCCTAGAACTACTCGATGAGATTGAGCAGGAACTGGGATTACAAACCTATGGGGTAAACTGGCCGATTGGCATGGGCGATCGCTTTAAAGGAGTGTTTGACCGCCGAGGACAACAAATCCACTTGTTTGAAAGGACCGCTCACGGCTCCCGGGAAGCAAAGGATACAGTAGTTAATTTGGGAGACCCCCAGATTGAACAGCTCCTCGAACAAGACTTATATTATCAACTAAAGGAAGAGTTAGAAATTCTCGATGGTGTTGGTCCAGACCTGGATTTAGAGTTGATTCATTCCGGTCAAATGACTCCTGTGTTTTTTGGCAGTGCCATGACTAATTTTGGAGTGCAGCTGTTTCTAGATGCTTTTTTGGACTATGCCATGAAACCAGAATCTCGCCAATCCACAGTAGGCGAGATTCCTCCCACTTATCCAGACTTTAGTGGCTTTGTGTTCAAGCTCCAAGCGAATATGGACCCCAAGCACCGGGATAGGGTGGCGTTTGTGCGGGTGTGTACGGGTAAGTTTGAAAAGGATATGACTGTCAGCCATGCTCGTACTGGTAAAACCGTTCGTTTGTCAAGACCCCAAAAGCTGTTTGCTCAAGACCGAGAATCCATTGATGTTGCCTATGCGGGGGATGTGATTGGTTTGAATAATCCGGGGGTGTTTGCCATTGGGGATACGATTTACAACGGTAAGAAGTTGGAGTATGAAGGGATTCCTTGCTTTTCCCCAGAGTTGTTTGCTTATTTGAAGAATCCTAACCCGTCTAAGTTTAAGCAGTTCCAGAAAGGAGTCAAAGAGTTGCGGGAAGAAGGGGCTGTTCAAATTATGTATTCCGTTGATGAGTCGAAGCGGGACCCAATTCTGGCAGCAGTGGGACAGTTGCAATTTGAAGTAGTGCAGTTTCGCCTCAGAAATGAGTATGGCGTAGACACCAGGTTGGATATGTTGCCCTATAGTGTGGCTCGTTGGGTAGCCGGTGGCTGGGAAGCCTTGGAAAAGGCTGGGCGTTTGTTTAATACCGTGACAGTCAAAGATAATTGGGGACGTCCAGTGCTATTGTTTAAGAATCAGTGGAATTTACAGCAAGTCGCAGAAGACCATCCAGAGTTGGATTTGAATTCTAGCGCTCCTGTGGTGTCTGGTTCTGAACCCAAGTCTACATAGCATTTATCTGACGGGGTGATAAGCAGCCTTGTTAGCCTTACTGGGTGTGGGGTGTAGGGTATGGTTTCTAGTCAACGAATCCCACTACCCCTCTAGTTTCTAGAGGATCCTAGGCACGAACGAGCCCCACACGGTTAATCCTTAATAAGACCTTCGACGCCTAGAACTACGGGGACGTTGTCTCGAATAAGAGCGCTCTTCATCCCTCAATTTACGACTAACTTGGACAAAGACATCTCGTTGCACGTAAGGATAGTCATTTACCCAAATGTCTAAGCTAGGAATATAAATATCACTGGTCTGGGCAATCTTCCCTAAGTCAGGCTGATTGGACATAACCAACATCTGAGCAATTTGTCCAGGTGAAATATTTTTGTGGAGGCGTTCTAGGGGAACTTGCAGCTGACTTATAAATCCAGTTTCATCTTCCACTTCTAGATTTAACCGTCTCTCCCGGTGTTCCACAATTACCAACTCACCCCGCTGATTGACTTGTTCTTCTGTACCAATCAACTCCTCCGTCACAAATACATCCTCGATTCGACCCTGCCAGAAGCCACTATAGCCATATCGGCGCATCTTTAGGTTTCGCATACTTGCCCAATATACGGGACCCCACAACCAGTAAAGCCCTGCAGTGATCTCGAATAATACCCGGAAGGGAGCAAAACCTGAACCAAGCATCAAAGCTAAAATTAAAATCACCACAACTGCGATTAAAGAAATTAACAGTCGCCTTAAAAAATCTCGAAACTTGCCCCAGTAGTAGCGATACTGGAGCCCCGTGGCTAGGACGGGAACGATTTGTTCAAACTTCTGGCGAGTGATGGGAATTAGCATGGGTTTTGTACTTAGTTCTTAGTCCTTAGTCTTTAGTTACTTAGTATTTAGTATTTAGTTTTTAGATTTCTTGTGATTGATCTCAATTTTGACAAATCACGAATGACTAATGACTAATGACTAATAACTGGTCACAAAATTTTCTCTAACCCATATAGTAGACCCTTGAGCTGGGTAACTTTGCGAATCGCGAGCAGTACTCCTGGCATATAGCAGGAACGGTCGCTGGTGTCGTGACGTAGGGTGTAGATTTGACCAGGGGCACCGAAGATGACTTCTTGGTGAGCAATTAAGCCAGGTAAACGCACGCTATGAATCCGAATATTGTCTTCTGCAATACTTCCCCTGGCACCTTTTAGTTTTTCGGTTTCTTCCACCATTGCCGGATTATAGGTTTTACCTGCTCCAGCCATGCGTTGGGCGGTTTGAATGGCAGTACCGCTGGGAGCGTCGGCTTTTTGGTTGTGATGGAGTTCTATGATTTCTAAGTGGTCAAAGTATTGGGAGGCTTGCACAGCTGCTTGTTGCAGTAATGCCATACCAATGGAGAAGTTGGGGATAATTAGGCAGCCAGTGCTGGCTTTTTCAGCAAATTCTGAGAGGTCTTTGATTTGGTCGGGACTAAGACCAGTGGTGCCAACTACGGGGCGGACACCGTATGCGATCGCAGTTCGGATGTTCTCGTATATGCTATCAGGGTGGGTAAAGTCTACCATCACCCCTTGGGTTTTTTCTTGGGTAGCAAGAACTAGATTGGCTTGCAGGTCATTGAGAATGGGAATTTCAACTGGTTCGCACCCCGCAACTTCTCCGGCGTCTTGACCTAGATACTTAGGATTGGTATCGATGGCACCGATTAGGGTTATGTCTTGGGCTTGAGAAACAGCCTTAATCACCTCTCGACCCATTTTTCCGGCGGCACCGTTTACTACTACTGGAATGGGATTTGAATTGGACATGGTTTCAGGATAGTTTGGGGCTCTGCCAAGGGAATTCTAGTGTATACTGGGAGTTTTTGGGGGAGTGGGCTTAGGGGATGGAACCGTGAAGACCCGAGCGGACACCACGGATAGCACCAAGGGTAGATCGGTTCAAATCTTGCTTGTTGTGATCAGCCTGCGCTATTAGCCCCCAAATTCATCCCAAATTCAAGTTTACTATGCTCTTTATCGGTGAGGCTAATCCTGAAAGAAGCGATTAGTGCTGTAGTGGTAGGGTAGGGCGTGGGTCAGCATCTGGCTGAAATGAATTGTCACGGCTATACTAGCAAAGTCAGTATATGTTTGTAACTAGCTTAATTTGGTATATGAGTAGTGTTGTTAAAGTCGTTCAACCCACAGGCATTCTAGATGGTACAAAAGCTGGCGATTTTCGTCAAGAGGTTGCTGAGCTGGTGCAATCTAACGCAGATATTATTTTGATTAATTTTCAAGATGTTACTTTTATGGATAGTTCTGGTTTGGGAGCGTTGGTACTTGCTCTGAAAACTATTCGTGCTGCTGGGAGCAAGATGTATATCTGCTCAGTTAATGAGCAAATCAAAATGTTATTTGAACTGACCAGCATGGACAGAGTTTTTGAAATCTTTTCTACACGAGAAGATTTTGAAAGCGAGGTGCTTTCTACAAGATAATTCCAGGGAAGTCTATAGGGCGATCGCCGTTGGGCGTAGCCCTTTTCCTATCCTAGATTTTGTTTCCAGCTGTTGCGCATTTAAATTGGATATTATTCAGTTAGGAAAAAAACCCTCAAACCCGCTCCCCTGCTCCCCTGCTCCCCTGCTCCCCTGCTCCCCTGCTCCCCAGGTTCCCTGGTTCCCTGCTGTCAGAACAAATTTAAATGAAGACCAGCTTAATGAAGCTAGGAAGATGTTTTATGATAATTCCCTAAAGCTTGATTAATTCGACATAACCAACTATCCGACCATTGAGGAGTCAGGAGCTTCGATTCAGGAGCTTCGATTCATGATAATTGATTTTTCAGGAATTTTTCGACAAAATTGGCGAAAGAATCCACCAATCCTTCTTTATACTCCTACTAAGCTGGCTGAATGCTTCTGATGATTTACTGCCTTTCAGTCTCCTGTATTATCTTCAAAAGCTGCCAATTTTTGACATTGCCCATTGCCCATGGGTCCACGCTACGGGAACGGCCCATGCTACGGAAACTGAGGTTGATTAGTCCAGGGAAAGGTGTTCATACAAAATTGATTTCCAGTAACGATAAATCATCATCAAAATAGTGTTTAGGGTTCACGGCTTCCAGAGATTTCAAAATCAAATCTAGGTGACAAGCACCATTGTGATTTTGCTTACACTCTGCCAGTAACCTGATGAAGGGCTCAAGTCCCCAAACGTTCCCATTGGATTGGTTAATCTCGTAAATCCCATCGCTGAATATATATAGGGTGCTCGATTCAGTAATTTCACAGCACTGATCAATGTAATCGGCATCTGGGAACATACCAACGGGTAAGCCAGGGGTTTTTAGACGTTGTACTTCCATCAAGGAACCATGGGTCTGAGCAATTAATATTGCTGGTGGATGTCCTGCACTAGCATAGACCAGTTGACGCTTGACCTGGTTATATACCCCATACCAGACCGTGAAGTACTTATCATTTCGCTCAGTGATCTGGAAGGTTTGGTTCAACCCTCGTAGAACATCACTAGGTTGATAGTAGTTAATCGACTTTAGAGCCCGCGACCTGAGTAAATTTAGCACTGAAAGTGTGGGCAAGGCAGCTCGTAAGCCATGTCCAGCAGCATCCAGCAGATAAATTGCTAAATGCTCTGAGTCTAGCCAATAATAGTCAAAGCCATCACCCCCCAGTTTCCGGGAGGGAATAAATCGGGTGTCAATGGTCACCGATGGTTTGATCATCCGGTCTGGAAGAATCGAACTAACATACTCTGCTGCCTCTGCTAATTCTCCCTCCAACAACTGCTTTTGGTGCTGCAAATCATGACTTAGTTGGTGTAACCTCAAGCCAGCCCTGACTCGTGCGTTCAACTCTGCTATTTCGATCGGCTTACACAGAAAGTCATCTGCTCCAGCATCTAACCCCTCTACCCGGTCTTCAATGGAATTTCGAGATGTCACCAGAATAAATATGGTGGTTGAGAGTCCCGGCGTTACCTTGAGTTGACGACAGACGTCCAATCCATTCATACCGGGCATAATCCAATCGCAAATGACTAGCGCTGGACGTAACTTTTGTACCTGCACCAAACCTTCTTCGCCGTTGCTAGCTACAGCTACCTCATAACCCTGCTGGCAAAGGGTCCGTTTCAGTAACATTTGCATGGCTGGATCATCATCAATAATCAGAATTTGGTTCATGGCACTGAGCTTGTACAAATTACTGTAGGATTTATCAATACACTGACTTACAATCAGGACAGCAAGTAGATTCTAACCGGCTGAATTTCACGAAACCTTGATCAGACCCCAAGGTAAGTTAGACTGAGTTACTTTTATTGATGGCATTTCCTATTGGCGTATTGGATTTATTTGTTCTAACTTCCTTCTCTTGCACCGCTTCCGGTTTCTTCCCCCTTTTCGCGCATCTCAATCAATCTTTGCGATTTTGGGCAACGCCTTATAGAGGGCAAGACCCCCTAGAGGGCGAGACCCCCTGGCTTGATAGAAAACGGGAAAAGAAACCCCATTTGCCCCAATGGTTTTCCCAGTGCTTCTAGCAGAGCTTCTGGAAAAAATTTTCTTTGAAGGCAATTTTTTGAAGGCAATTGAGTATTAGTCCATGGTAGAGGGAGATATAAATCTAGGTTAAACTGGATTCCTTGATCTTAGAGTACCCTTTGGAGAGAATCAGGCTTCAATGTGGTTGATGTATGTGGTTGATGTATGTGGTTGATGTAAAAGATTTTGAGGAATTGAAAAAATTGAAAACATCTATCCAAGAATTTCCTAGCGAGCTTAAGGCGTTAGAAAACGCTTTGGGATGGTTTGACCAGTTCAAACCATCGTATGTTCGCCAAAAAGTCTGGTTGCAGTGCCAATTAGCTCTCGCTGAAGGATTTACCAATGCCGTTCGTCATGCTCACAAAGATTTGCCAGAAGAAGTTTCCATTGATGTCGAAGTTACTTTATTCCCCCAGCGCTTAGAGTTACGCATCTGGGATCAAGGCCCTCCCTTTGATTTAGAACAGCAGCTGAGAGACCTCAAGCAGCAAATGAACCCTCAATCTGGTGGTGGACGTGGCATCGCTATACTACACAAAATCGCTGATCATCTCAGCTATACCCGTACCGATGACAACCGGAACTGTTTGTTAATTGTGAAGTGTTATCAGGAATTGGGAAAGAGGGATTTACAGACTTTTTGTAAAGAAAATGTTAACGAGTCTCGATTACCAATTGTCAGACCGATGGATTAGGATGATCAGATTGGTGACCTCAGTGGCTGAAACTCTGATGCTGTGCTAGTTAGACTTTTGTTGACATTTATTTATACTCAGCCCTTGTAGAACACAAAATCTTTAATATTCTGAGTAATTCACTATTTTGTTTGGCAACACCATCATTAAACTCCAAGGGGACTCCCGTTATACCCGTATTAAGCAGCGTCTGGCACTGCCAGTAAGGGTTAGCGGGAGACGGGGCGTATAAAGTCCCGTGAAAACTAGGGATCCCCCCTAACCCCCCTTAGTAAGGGGGGGAGCGGACGCAGGTGACCCACACAGCCCCTTGGGAATTGGAGACTGGATCCGCTTATTGATAATCTTTGCTAAGATAAAGACATATTAATAATGCACTTAGTGGTGCAGGTTTGCGCGCAAGCTGAAAAGCCGCTGCATTAAGGTTAGACCAGAAAACAAGTAAGCTCAATGATTTGATCTGCTGAGTGATTAGGCTGTTTGGTTCAGCCGTTAAAAGTTTTGTACTATTAAGAATCCCAGCTCCTTTGGAGCCGCTACGCGAACGCTATAATCCCGTTCTGGAGCGCGATGGGAGTATCAAACCGGGTTTGGAAGAGTATGTTAGCAAAATGCGATCGCATCCAGCGGCCTTTTTCGGTGACCTTACTGGCGGCAAAGACTCTCGGTTATCACGGATAACCGTTTCTGTTGCTATGGGGCAATTACTGGGACAATTACTTTGATCCTAAATAGAATTTACGGTAGCAGGCTTTGGTGAATCCTTCGCAACACGTTGACCTGTCATCACCATAGGAACCCCATTTTCCGGAGCAATCACTAATCCACGACGAGCTGGTTTAATGATTTTGTCTTCTGCTAAGGCTAAGTGATAACCAGACAATACCTTAGCCAAAACCAGTTTCATTTCTAACATCGCCAAAGTAGCACCAATACAGCGTCGGTTTCCACCACCAAAGGGAAAATACTCATAGGCAGAGTATTGACGCTCAAGGAATCGTTCTGGTTTAAACTGATCGGAGTCTGGATAGAGGTCTTCTCGACGATGGGTTAAATAGGGAGAGGCAACAAGGCCAGTATTGGCCTGATAGTGGTGACCCATAATAGTAATTGGGGCTGTGGTAATGCGGGTGAAGATCAAAAACCCCACTGGGTAAATCCGCAGGGTTTCGTAGGCTACTGCTGTGAGATAGGGCAGTTGGGCAATGGCCATCGGGTCTGGATGATCCCCTAAGCTATCAATTTCCTCTAGCAGTTTTTGGCGCACTGTCGGTAATCGATGAATCCAGTAGAATGCCCAAGCTAAAGCGGTTGCAGTAGTCTCATGACCCGCAAACAAGAGAGTCATCAACTGATCTTGTAACTCTTGATCACTCATCAACTCACCATTTTCATCCCGAGCAGACATCATTAAACTGAGAATGTCATTGCCCATTAGCTCGGGTTGCTCTCGGCGCTGATTAATCTCTGCCTGAAGGAGGTTATAAATTTGCTGCCTACGCCGCACTATCTTGCCCCAAGGACTCCTTGGTCCTAAATCTCGTTGCAGGAACTTAAAATACAGCAGACTAGAGCGCAGCGGGGAAGCAGTCACATCTAGCATCGCTGCCAGCAGTAGCTTGAGTTTTTGGTAACGGGCTCCCTCACCGAGACCGAAAACTCCCTCCATGATTACCTGCATGGTAATGTCTTGCATGGCACTACGGGCAGTAAACCCTTTACCGATTACCCACTGACTCGCTACTTGCTGGGTAATATCACAAATCAATTGACTGTAGGAATTAATTCGTTCCCCATGAAAGGGAGGAATCAAGAGTTTACGCTGCCGCTGGTGGGGTTGACCATCGAGTAAAGTCATTGAGGTTTCCCCCAGCAAGGGTCGTAGCAGCTTATTTCGTTCACCAGACTTAAACTGGCTAGGAGGAGCGGTCAAGAGTTCCTGAATTGCTTGGGGATGGCTGAGGATGACTAACTGTCCCAAACCACTTAGGCGTATAGTAAATGTATCTCCATAGCGTTCTACACACTGATCCAAATACTTCAGAGGGTCAGCAACCCAATAGATTAACTGTAACCACTCAGGGATTTGAGGACCATCAGGCAATTTATTCACACTCGTTTTCCTCTGTTACTTTCTCAAGACACATTCATTGTCTAACCTAATTACCATATTGCAACAAAACCTTCGGTTACCTCATTACTATCAGAAATCCGCTTATTGAAAAGCTATAAATAAAATTAAGGGTAATCAAAAATAGTCGATTAATCTTATTCTGTTAGTCTCTGGGAATTAAAATAAAGCAAGATTTGATCTGAATCTCTACAAAACAGGTAGAACAATGGATCTAGAGTGACAGATTCTCAAGTAGCCTCAATAGTCGTCTCAATCAATGTCATCCATAAGACATTTCACTGGTTTAAAACCCAAATTTCGCCAATATACTAATTCCGCACTCAGCGAGCTGATTGTAATATTTGTTTATTACTCGTAATGATTAGAAAAGGTTTCTGACACTATGACAGTTGGTAGCAGGGTTCCGACATTCTGTCAAGGAATTCAGTATTTTGGCAACACCATACCGGGTTTTGATGCGGCTTTTGACCAATACGGGCAACAACCAGCGATCGCGAAGCGTGACGTTCCGTCAATCGCGTTGGGGCAAAATGCCATCGCATCTCCTGATGATCCAGCAGCTGTCTTCCAGACCTTACTGGCTGCTGATGCCCTACGCTACCTAACCCTGCACATCACTGCTAGTAAAGCGTCTGGTCATCCAGGGGGATTTGCCAGCATTGCGGACGGGATTGCAGCTTTGGTCATGCTGGGTTACAAAAACATTATTACTGAAGTGGGACACCATGCCCCTGGATTCTACAGTAACATGTTTCTGGATGGCTCCCTAGAGGAGATGGGTATTAAGACTGTAGAACAGATGGGGGAACGCTTCCGAGAAATGCACGGACTGCTCGGACACCTTTCTGGTCAAATTCCTGGACTCCTCAATCCGGCTGGTCCCCTCGGACAAGGGCAACACTTTGCCATGGCCGGGGCTTTGCTTCATCCAGGGGTACTATTCCCAGTTACCATTGGGGATGGGGGCTTGGGTGAACCTTATGTGATGAGCAGTTTTGGTCACTTCTCTACAGCCTATCCCCAGGTGACTAATTTTCTGCCCATCTTAGTGTGGAATGGTTACAGCCAGGAACACCATAGTATGGTTTCCACAAAGTCCAATCAAGAGATGATTGCATACTGGCAGGGCAATGGTTTCCAAGAAGTTATCTTAATCAATGCTAAGGATTACGATGATGCTGACCAACCTGGTGAGTATGTGGATAGCACTGAGTTTTCTTTGCAGAAGCGATTGGTATTTACCCAAGGGGTTTTGGAAGCTACGGATAAAGCGGCTAAATCAGCCTTGAGTGGTAAGTTAACGGTGCTGATTGTTAAACAACTCAAAGGAGCGGGAGTCCACAAACGGGGAGCCAAAGCTCACAATCTCTACCCAGGAGATACCCTGGAAAAAGATTATATTGTTAGTGCCCTTAAAGCTCGGGCGTTACCGTCTCAAGCCTGGGAATTAGTCAGGAAAAATTTTGAGCGTTCTGGAGGAGGGCCAGCCGCCCATACTGTAGTCACAGAAAAGGAATTTCCTTTGCCAGATTTAGGTGAATTACCTTTAGAGGAATTTGTGATTGACGGAGAGAAGAAAGTAGCGACTACAGCTATGGGAACGATAGTTGCTCATGTGGGGCAAAAAGACCCTAATTTTATTATCTCCAATGCTGATGGCAATGCTGCTTCTGGAATTAATAATATTAACCAAGCCTTAAAAATTATCCACCCTACCCCTGATGAAACGTACTTCCAAGGACCAAAAGGTCAGGTGTACGAACCTTTGAGTGAAGATGCTTGTGCTGGATTAGCGGTAGGGTTAGCCTTGTTTGGAGCTCGTACTCTGTGGTGTTCTTATGAATCTTTTGCTATTAATGGGTTACCCATTTGGCAAACCGTTACCCAAGCGATGGCAGAATTGCGACGTCCTACTCCCTCTACCATTACATTATTTACCGCTGGGGCACTGGAGCAAGGACGCAATGGTTGGACTCACCAGCGTCCTGAAATTGAAAATTACTTTGCTGCTATGATGCGCAATGGCAATATTTTCCCCTTGTTTCCCTGTGATGCTAATAGTATCCAAGTGTGTTATGAGTGGGCGCTGAGTACTAAGAATAAAGGAATTACGATTACTGCCAGTAAGTCACCCTTACCGGTGCGCACGACCTTTGAGCAAACCCGTCAAGCATTGCAAGATGGTGCAATAGTATTGCATGAAACTAAGGGCAGTAAAACCGTTGTGTTTGCGGTGATTGGGGATATGAGCCTGATCCCAGTGTTTGATGCTGCTTCGGATTTGGAAAACCAAGGGATTGGGGTGCGGATTGTTTCGGTAATCAGTCCCCGCCGCTTGTACCGTCCTGATGATACGGCTTGGAAAACCTGTACTGCAGCTGATGGCGGTTTCTTGGATGATCAGGGGTTTGAACAGCTGTTTGGTGGGGATGGGTTGATTGGTGTTACTGGTGGTACCAGTGCCATGCTGGAACCGATTATGTTACGTAGTACTTGCAAACGGGATGTGGTGGCTTGGAAGCGGGGTGAAACTGCTGGCAGTGCTGGTCAAATTATGGCGTTTAATGGTTTGACTGCTGAGGCTTTGGCTAAACGAGCCACTGAGTTAGTTAGTTAAAATTTTGTTGACTAGATTTTTTAGTGTAGCCCACGCCCTTCAGGATGGGGCTACACTAATCAAGCTCCCCTGTGCGAACCCAATAGTAAACGTTATCCTTGTTCAACTAAGGCGGATTCATGTTCCAAGAGATTGCTGCTCAGATTGCTATTTCCCCCTCCTTGCCCTATTTAGCCACAGCCCTAGGGATTACTAGCATAGCGGGACTACTGGGCTGGCGCTGGTGGCAACGCAAAAATACTTACAAATCTCTAGAGTTACTGCCCTGTCCTCCCAAACACTGGCTATTGGGAAATATTCCTCAGGTATTAGCAGCAGTTAAACAGAAGAAATTCTTCCAATTATTGTTTGATTGGAGCAAGCAGCTAGGCCCGATTTATGTTTTATGGATCGACCCTCCAATTCTGGTTTTGAGTCAACCAAAGGTGATAGAAAACACCATTGTGAATGGCATCAAAGATGGCAGCTTGGTTAGGTCTAAGCAATCGCGCCAAGTTTTGAACGACCTTGGTGGTGCTCCCGTTATGATCGGGGAAAACGGGAGTGAGTGGCAGTGGCGACGCCAGACTTGGAATCGGGAATTCAATTCCAGTGGTCTGTCCAAATACTTTGAGATTATTAACCAAGCCTGCGAACAAGTAATCGCCAAACTTCACCAAGATGCACCGCAAACAGAGGTAAAGGTCGATTTCCTGTTTGTGGAACTAACGATGAGGGTGATTTTCTGTTTAGTGCTCGGAATTCCTGTGGATGGAAAATCCTCTAGTTCTGAAGGTCCACCTCTCGATATTCTTAAGGCTTACGAGGCGATGTCTATTTTTGGATATCGGGTTCTACGGTTATTCAGTGGGGAGAAGATATGGATGAAATATTTGCCCACTAAGGCTTCACGAGATTACTGGAGAGCAATGGCATATTTAGAGGGTGTGATTGGTCCGAGAGTGGACTTAGCCTTGAAGATGAGAGCACAAAACCCGACTAATTGGGGGCAGGTAAGTCCAATGTTCCAGGAATCGATGTTAGTGAAAATAGCGGCTAAGGAACAAAAATACACTCGGAAAACACTGATAGCAGAAGCGATTGAACTCTTGGCTGCTGGTACTGATACCACAGCTCATACTTTATCCTTTGCAGTAGGAGAGTTAGCTTTAAATCCCAGGGTTTTTCAGAAAGCACAAGCTGTGGTTGACCAGAGTTGGCAAAGTAATGGTGGTATTAATACAGAAAGTCTGAAGAAATTGAATTACATTAGTGGCATTATCAAAGAAACTTTGCGCCTTTATTCCGTCGCCTCAGGTTCCACTTCCTTGGAGGCTGAACGTGATACCGTAATTGAGGGCAACTTGATTCCTCGTGGCACGATTATCTCCTGGTCAATACTTGGTGCTGGGCGAGACCCAGAGGTCTATAGCAATCCCAAGGAATTTTGGCCAGAGCGTTGGTTAGACCAGGGCAAGGGCAGCAGCCCACTTCCAATGATAACCTTTGGCTCAGGTTCTCATCGTTGCTTGGGAGAGCATATGGCCATGGTGGAAGCAACGGTAATGCTAGGAATGCTGCTCCGTTATTTTGACTGGGAGTTGGTCAATGGTCGTTCATCTGTTGAAGAGTTACAACAGAACCTTTTGATTTATCCGTCTGATGGAATGCCAGTGCGTTTTCAGGCTAGACCAACCTGCTGAATGTTTATAATCCCACTACACTAATCAACTTTACTATTAAGGAATTTCCTGGTTTATGAAATCACGTTCAACAGAAGAGTATGAATTATTTAGAAAACTTAAACGCTATCAAGGTCAGCTTGATCTGGGTCATTCAGATGCCCCTGAATATAAGAAGAAAGATCTAATGGTAGAAATGGAGAATTTATATGCATCTTACCCTGCCCAGTATTTAGTCGATTCTCATAAGGTAACTGTGCCAGAAAGTCTTGCTCATCTAGGTGCAGAAAAGATTTTTGGACTAATTCCATCTTTTCCTAAAATTGATCCGAAGTCAGTAGTTATTTTCCCTAAGACTTCAACAATTCTTGTTAAAATGTCGATTTTAGCATCCAAATATAGATTATTACAACAAATGGGAGGAAATGTTAAACCTATTACAGTCATTTATCCAGAAGGTAACTTTCGCTACAACCATAATATAGATATATTTTGTGGCACTACTCGGCATTTAGTAGAAGTTTGTCCTTCGAGTTTTAAGATTAAGCCAGACAAATTGGAAGAAGTCATTTGTACTGCAAAAAATAATGGATATCTAATTGCTGCTTTGATACTGGAAACCCCTAATAATCCCTGGTGCCAAATTTATAGTCGAGATGAGTTAAAAGAATTAGCAGAGGTCGCCCATCAACATAATATTCTAATCATTAATGATATGTATTTTTCAGGAACTGAAGCAATAGAAAATGACCAAGTTTCAGTGGCTAGTGTGAGTAGTTGCTCAGATTTAGTTATCACAACCTGTGGAATGCGAAGACAATTTGGAATTGACGGTATTGGCAAAGTAGGTTTTTTGACGAGTCAGAATGAGGCGCTTGTGAAGGAAATTAAGCGCTTTGTTGTTGCAGCACATATTCGTTACACCAATGCCGAGGTACTTACAGCTTCTTGGGCTCTAAACAAAAGAGACTTGACTGATCGTGAAGAATTGAGAAAAGAGTTAGAGATATTGAGGGCTAATGCTGAAGCTTTGCTGATGAATTCTGATTTATTTGCTATGGGAATGAAGATTATAAAGAGCAGCTGTGCAGGGCCTTTTGTCAATATTGGGTTTAACTCAGAACTAGAATCTAGGATGAAGATTTTAGGGATAGCGGATAGTTATAATTTGGGTGAATATTTTTCTCAAATTGGAAAGGTTACACTTTTACCTTTAAGCTCAATGTTTACAAAGAAAATTGGCTTTCGGGTAAACGTGACAAATATTTCGGAGTATAAAGCAGGATTAGCCTGTATGCAGGCTACCATTGAAAAGATTAACAAAGGAGTTTCTTATCTTTCTTTAGAGACAGAAATAAATCAAGAATATGAGATTTTGAGACAAGGTTATCGTCCTTGGGAAGGTATCTAGGTCTGAAAGTATGGCGGTTCAGATATCGATGATATGTAAGTATTCAGCCGTCAGCCGTCAGCCGTCAGCCGTCAGCCGACAGCCGACAGCCGACTTAACTCAGCATTATTCGAATGCTTACCTGTTTTATTCAAAATGCTTTCCTCATCAATAAGCATGTGCATAGCCCATAAGCTGTTCGCTTATGGGCACGCTTGGCCTTTGGCCAATGGTTGACTGCTGAATGCTTAGATGGGCTTTGACTCAGACTTTCAATTTGATCAAGTCTCAAACTGTTAAATTTGACCGTTTGCGCGTAGCGCATATGCTTACGAGTAAGTTAACTGGCTTTCTGTGACGAGTATTGGGAATGCGATTCGGCAAAGCCGACGCTACGCGATCGCATCCTTGTTTTATGTATGGCTATTTGCGGATTAGAAGGGGCTTTGAGCCCCTCACCCCTGAATTTTAGGGTCGAGCAATGAAACAGCCGTGCCTGCCAGGGCAAACTGATCTTGTTGGGTAATGACTCAAACAGTTCTATTGATCGACCAATACCCCATAGGGAAGGGGAGAGTTGCTTTGGTTGCTGGTGTGTTCAAACCAGTAGACTCTATGACTTTCGACGAACTCAGCGCGGCTGATGGAACCGGACCCATCTAAGTCAATGCTGTCGAAAGCCTGGTCGGCGGCCTCAGGTTTATCTTCCCCGCAGTATACTTGCAGGTATTTACGGTACTCTTCACGGGATATCTTTCCAGAGTGATTGGTGTCGATCAGATCGAAGAAGAGTTCGTTTTTGTGTTTAGCTACTTCCCGTACTTTATCTGGCAATTGAATCAACGATACAGTCTTGGCAGCGTTGGGGATGAACTCATCTTCGTTAATCTGAGTGTAACTATCAATGGGAGCTCCTCCGGCGACAAAATACTGAAACAGAGAGCGGCACATCCCACGAATTTCTTCAGATCTTGATGGATCACTTTGAAGTTGGATCATGCGCTCCGCGATCTCTTCGTAGTCGGATAGGGTCAAGACCCCATTTTTGTCAACATCCATAAGCTTGAAGTAAGTCTTCATCTTGGTAACCCAAACACTGGATGACAAAAACTCTTGTGGAGACATTTCTGCTTATAAAAAATCACACAATATTAATAACTATATATTACCATAATATAAACTTAATTAGAGTTAATTAATACTAATAGCGCTAATTAATGCTTAAGATAATTACTGCTTAACATAGGGGGCTAGCTGATCCCAGAGGTGAGGAAATTCCTGGCGGAAAGCATCAGGCTCAGCAATCTTCATATCACGGTATTCAAAGCCTGGTGCAACGGCTTCCCCAAGGAGTCCAAATTCGCCATCTTCCAGGAATGCAGCTTTCCAGTAGCCACCAGGAACAAGGAGTTGGGGCGTTTCTCCGTTGGCCAGATTCATCCCTAGTTTAAACTTTTGCAAGGTTCCGTTGGGATGAAGGACTAGATAGATCACCGGAGAGCCTGCATGGAAGTAGTGCATAATGTCAGACTTATTGATGTGAAAGTGATCAATAGGACGATCATCTGTAAGAAGATAATATATAGAAGTCAGCACTGCCCGTTGCTGCCCCTCTCTATCAGTTTCAATAATCGTGTTGGAACGATAAGTTTCGGTAAAATAGCCTCCCTCAGGATGCATTTCCATGCCCAACTTTTGGATGAGGTCATGTTTGTTCATTATTTACAGCACTTAAATGTATTCAGTCTATCTGACTATATTCAATTATTCCCATTGAACTCTTAAAAAACACATTTTGAAGGGTGCATCTCAATCCATGCTGTTTGACCCGGTGGGTGGAACGGGCATCTTGCCCGTTACAATCGGACGGGCTCTCTCAACCGATGTCAAGAGGGGGAAAATCAAGGGGAGCCCGTCTTATCAAGCACCCTACCCCACTTCCCGAGATTATGGGTATTCAATTGGGTAACCTATGGGATCATATACCCAGTCATGCCCCTGACCCCTAACAGGTCTCCTGAGCTTAACGGTAAGGTATGAAGACCATGTTAAGCTTATAGATTAATAGGCTCTCGACCACTATCTTATCATAGGCACGGACAACTATGCGACCTGATTTGCAGGACTTGGTGATTTCAGAGGATTATCTAACCAATTTGATTGGGGAGAAGCCAGAGCGAGTCAGACGTTTTTTCCTAGAGAAACCAAAAGAACCAGGAGATTTCCTGATCAAATTGGGTAGAGGTACCTTTCTATGGCTGAAATATAAGGCAGTTAGACGGCTGGTGAAAGAGGTGGATCGATACAATACGGTGATTAGAGCTGTAGACATTAATGATCAATTGGAAGAAGCTGGGAATCCAGGTGTTGGTCTCAGTAATCGGGAGCGAGTGCTCGAAGCCCTTAGGGTGATGAAAACGGATTTAGTGCGTGCCTTGAAGACAGAACGAATTCTCAGGGAGAATAAGCAGTTTATTACTAAGAATCCTCAGCTATTTACTACTAATTTAACCACCTTGACGGCTCTGCACTTGAGTGATCAGGCCAGTGAGTATGGACGAGTTTTAGATCAAGCCTTGCAGGTGGCAGTGGGGGTACAAGAGGAAATGAGAAAATTGCAGAATCAGCGTTAGGGGCTATATTTTAGGGAGTGGGGAGTGGGGAGTGGGGAGTCGGGAATAGGGAACAGGGAATAGGGAACAGGGAATAGAGAAAAATCCGGCGTTGCTGAATCTTCCAATGAATAGGAGTAGAGTGGGCATCCTGCCCGCCCGGAAATTAGGAGTAGAGTGGGCATCCTGCCCGCCCGGAAATTAGGAGTAGAGTGGGCATCCTGCCCGCCCGGAAATTAGGAGTAGAGTGGGCATCCTGCCCGCCCGAAAATAAGCATGAAACTGGCTTGATGCCAGTTCCACCCCTGATGCCCATTCCACTGAATAGTAGTAGAGTGGGCATCCTGCCCGCCCGAAAATAAGCATGAAACTGGCTTGATGCCCATTCCACAGCAAGATACCCATTCCACAGGTGCGACCCGTGGCGAATTTAATTCTTAATGGGTCAAGCGCACCTGATAGTTATGAACAACACTGTAAGCCAACAAATATAGAAGTGATAGATTCTTTAGTTAAAGAATAAAAGCAACTGATTATTGCTGTTATTAAAAAGCGATAATAATAAATTATTTTCCCCCTTCCCTACTCCCTACTCCCTACTCCCTACTCCCTTGAATTACCGTCAATAACCGGGTTGGCGGCGTAAGTCCTAAGAGTAGTAGTGCGATTCCATAATTTACTGGGAATTCTAATCATAGATGGCAAAAGCATAGGTCTGGCATGACGCTTCATTGTCATTATCCATTTAGAGAATTAAAAGCATCGTACAATGCCTTATCAAAATATTACCGGTACTCTTTCCGAAAGAGATGTCCAGGAAATCAAAACCGCCCTACAAACTATTGAAGAAAAGCTGCCTTTCTTAATTAATTTAACGGCTGAGGAACGACGCACCATTTTGAAGATGGGTTCAAAAAGTCTATCGTTTGTTAATAATAGCCTCACTGCTGCCCAATCTAACCCCAAGGTTCTACCTGCTAGCTTTGACCTAGAAGAGTTTGCACGGGACTATCAGCTAGCCGTTGCTCTGACCGATGTCTTATTCCAACTCCGACAATTGACTGAAAAGGTCGATGATACCTTAATGGCAGTCAGCTCTGAGGCTATGAACAGCGGTCTACAAGTTTATGATTACATCAAGATGGCTGCAAAAAGGACTCCCGGTCTAAAAACCATTGCCGAGAGTTTAGGGAAACGCTTTAAAGTTACTCGCTATAGATCTACTAAAGCCAATTCTCAGGCTTAGTTTCCAAAAAGGCTTGCGGTCGAGCCTCTGAGGGTCGTGATTGAGCCTCTGAGCCTCCCTAGGGGATCCTCTGGGCCTCGTGATTGAGCCTCTGAGCCTCCCTAGGGGATCCTCTGGGCCTCGTGAACGAGCCTCTGAGGGTCGTGATTGAGCCTCTGAGCCTCCCTAGGGGATCCTCTGGGCCTCGTGATTGAGCCTCTGAGCCTCCCTAGGGGATCCTCTGGGCCTCGTGAACGAGCCTCTGAGGGTCGTGATTGAGCCTCTGAGCCTCCCTAGGGGATCCTCTGGGCCTCGTGAACGAGCCTCTGAGGGTCGTGATTGAGCCTCTGAGCCTCCCTAGGGGATCCTCTGAGCCTCGTGATTGAGCCTCTGAGGGTCGTGATTGAGCCTCTGAGCCTCCCTAGGGGATCCTCTGGGCCTCGTGAACGAGCCTCTGAACCTCGTGAACGAGCCTAATTTAGAATTTAGAATTTAGAATTTAGTGGCTAGTGGTGCTTTAGGAACCGGCTCGCCCTGATTTTCTCGGTAGCCAGTGTTGGGACAGTCGGTCCGATTGTAACGGGCAAGATGCCCATTCCACGCCTGATGCCCATTCCACGCCTGATGCCTATTCCACCCACCAGGTCAAACAGCTTTGAGGAGATGCACCCAGCCACAAGCGCGATCGCATTTTGGGTTTCTTGGTCTGTTCCTAACCTTTCCCCCCATCCAAGAAAACAGTTGTGGAATTGGATCACTATGAATAGCTCTGGCTATAGCTTCCGATATCCACAGCGGTTCTGTCACAAGCCCTATTCTTTCTTCCCACAATGGGATCCTCTGGGCTTCGTTTATACTATATGTAAGTGTTGCGCTATTAATCCCCTGTTCAAGATAGATGCGATCGCTGTGGGCTAGCATAAGGCTAATCGCGAAAGCGCAACCCTGAAGTGCTTATGGTCTACAGCGGGTCGAAAGACCATAGCATTTCTGGTTTATTAACTATTTAGGATAATTGGGATGACAACAGTATTAAATCTAGAGCCCATTACCACTCTGACCAGAGAGCAGTTTTATCGCTTGTGTGAGGCTAATCCTGATTTACAGCTTGAACGTTCACCCCAAGGTAAATTAATTATTATGGCTCCTTTAGGCGGAGAAAGTGGAAGGATTGAGGCGAATCTGATTGGTGATCTAATTATTTGGAATCGTCAGACTCGGTTGGGGGTTGTCTTTAGTTCTCAGACTGTGTTTAGTTTACCAGGTGGTGGCGATCGCTCTCCGGATGTAGCTTGGGTAGCCCTGGAACGATGGAAAGCATTGAGTCAAACAGAAAGAGAAGGTTTTCCACCGATTTGTCCCGATTTTGTGATTGAGTTGCGCTCACGGACAGATCGATTAAAGCCCCTACAGGAGAAAATGCAAGAGTATCTAGCCAGTGGCTTGCGTTTGGGTTGGTTGATTAATCCCCAGGATAAACTGGTAGAAATTTATCTGGCAAATCAACCTGTGGAAGTAGTAGCAATGCCTGTAATGTTAACAGGAAATGAGGTGTTACCGGGGTTTAGTTTAGAATTGATAATGAAGAATGAAGAATGAAGAATGAAGAATGAAGAATGAAGAATGAAGAATGAAGAATGAAGAATGAAGAATGAAGAATGAAGAATGAAGAATGAAGAATGAAGAATGAAGAATGAAGAATGAAGAATGAAGAATGAAGAATGAAGAATGAAGAATGAAGAATGAAGAATGAAGAATGAAGAATGAAGAATGAAGAATGAAGAATGAAGAATGAAGAATGAAGAATGAAGAATTTGGCGTTGCTGAATCTTCTTTTGAATAGGAGTAGAGTGGGCATCCTGCCCGCCGGAAGGTTGTAACGGGCAAGATGCCCGTTCCAGGCAAGATGCCCGTTCCAGGCAAGATGCCCGTTCCAGGCAAGATGCCCATTCCACAGCCAGATGCCCATTCCACAGGTGCGACCCTTTTGCTACTTGTATCAATGTCCTAATTTTAATGCGTCGTGCTATACATATTGAAGCCACCATCACTGAAAAGTAGCGATCGCATTTTTAGCTTTAAACCCTAAAAATAATGGAATTTGGTTTAGAGTTTTTTCCCGATGTTAGCCCTCAACAGAAGTCAGGAGCCCAGTATTTTAAGGAAGCTCTCGAGCTGGTCAGTCTGTGTGATCAACTCGGTTATACTAGTATTAGAATTGTCGAACACTACTTCCACCGATATGGCGGATACAGCCCTAATCCCATCGTTTTTCTGACTGCTGCATCCCAACAAACTCAAAAAGCTCGCCTGATCACTGGAGCGGTTTTGCCTGTCTTCAACAATCCACTCAAATTAGCTGGAGAAATTGGTATGCTCGATGCCATTTCCAACGGACGTCTGGAAGTTGGCTTTGCCCGTGGATTTCTTCCCCATGAATTTGCCCGATTTGGCATTGATTTGAACGAGAGCCGCAGCCGCTTTGAGGAAGGGATGGAACAGGTACGTTGCCTGCTCGAACAAGAAAATGTGACCATGGAGGGTCAGTTTCATCGCTTTGAAAACGTTACCTCTTTGCCTCGTCCTACTCAAACTCCCCGTCCTCCTTTCTGGGTAGCTGCTTTGGCTACCCCCGCATCCTTTGTGGCTGCTGGTCACAAGGGTTATGGCATCATGGCAATTCCTTTGGCCGGTGGGAAAATGGCGGAGTTAATTAAGCTATATCGAGATGCCTGGAAGTCGGCTGGTCATCCAGGCCAGGGTCGGGTAATGTTGGCTTTTCACATGTTCTGTGCCCCAACCGCAGAGAAAGCGATCGCAATTGCTCGTCAACCCTTGAACGACTATTTGAAATCTTTGGTAGAAGCGGCTTCTGATTGGTTAATGGATACCCATTCGGCGGACTATCATAGCTACGACAAAATTATTGCTGGACTAAAGCAAGAAACTTTTGAATCTCAGGTAGAGAAGGGAGCTGCTTGGATTGGTACACCTGAACAATTGCGGAAGACTATCCGTGGCTACTATGAACAAGTTGGGGGCTTTGACTTGGCTTCTATGCAGGTTAACTTTAACACCATTTCCGTAGAAAATGCTGCCGCTTCGATGAGGCTTTTTGCTAAAGCAGTGATGCCCTATTTTTGTTAAAATGGATTTGATTCAATTTAAATTGAAGGGTACAATAAATGACAGCTCCACTATCTTTGTCCAAACTAATAAGCCCTTTTGAATTAGGTGATTTATCTTTAAAAAACCGAGTAGTAATGCCTCCTTTAACTAGAGGTAGAGCAGTTAATCTGGGTATTCCCAATGATTTAATGGTGGAATATTATACTCAAAGAACTGGAGTAGGTCTAATTATCACTGAAGGTACTTTTATTTCCCCTCAAGCTAACGGTTGGGTAAATGCTCCTGGTATTTATACTCTCGAACAAACTGAAGGGTGGAAAAAAGTTGTTAGTAGTGTACACTCTAAAAATACGCCATTATTTTTGCAGCTTTGGCACTGTGGTAGGGCTTCTCATAGTAGTTTCCATGATGGTAAGCTAGCTGTTGCTCCTTCAGCCATTAAAATTAACGAAGAATATATTCATACCCCTCAGGGAAAACAGCCTCACGAAACCCCACGAGCCCTGGAAACTGAAGAAATACCCCAAATAGTAGAAGAGTATAAAAAAGCGGCTGAAAATGCCAAATATGCAGGTTTTGATGGGGTAGAAATTCATTCAGCTAATGGTTATTTACTGGACTCTTTCCTGCAATCTAAAACCAACCAAAGAACAGATAACTATGGTGGTAGTATTGAAAATAGATATCGTTTACTCAAAGAAGTAATCGAAGCTGTAATAACTGTTTTTCCAGTCAATAGAGTGGGGGTTCGTTTGTCTCCTAATGGTTTATTTAATGATATGGGGTCTGTGGATTATCGTGAAACATTTCTTTATGTAGCTAAAGAGTTAAACAGTTATGAGTTAGCTTATATCCATATATTAGATGGATTAGCTTTTGGATTTCATGAATTAGGAGAACCGATGACTTTGGCTGAGTTTAAAAACGTTTTTGATGGTTCAATTATTGGTAATTGCGGCTATACTAAAGAAACAGCCGAAGCTGCAATTCAAGAAGGTGTGGCAGATTTAATTGCTTTCGGAAGACCTATTCTGAGTAATCCAGATTTGGTTGATCGCTTTGCTAATAATTGGCCCCTTAATCCTATTCCAGATGTTAAAGTTTGGTATTCTCCAGGTAAAGAAGGTTATACTGACTTTCCTAGTTATAATAGGGAAAACTAGCGAGGCTCTTACTAAATGCGATCTAGCCTGAAATCTTAACCCTAAATGCCTTTAAGGTTTACAATTTTTTGACGGAACAGTGGTTCATTATGGGGCAGGCTGTCCCAACTCTTGCCTCTTGCCTGCTCCTTCCAGATCCGCTGCTCCCTAAAATCCAGAAATTGTTTACCTTCTAGCTATGATAGGACTTACGCAAATCCCTCAATTTAACGCTACCTGTAGGGTGGGCAATGTTTTGCCCACCCTACCCATGGAGTCTGTGCGTAAGTCCTGTATGAGACTTGCTCTATAATAATAGATAAACTAAACAACAACTACCAATAATATGCTGGATTTGTTAGCACTGTGGGGACTTTATAGTGTCGGTGGTTATCTCGCCAAAGAAGTGATTAGTCCGTTGGCCAAAGATGCTCTAGAAGACTACACTAAAGATTTTTTTAAAGAGTCTATTAAAGAGTATGCCGGACTATCGTATCAAGATACCCAGAAAAAATTTTTGGGTAAAGCTTTAAAAGCCTTTGTGGTTGTAGTGGAAGAAGAATTGGAACAAGCTGATTTATCTGAGCAAAAAATAAAACAGTATAGTAAACCCCTCAAAGAGTATATTAAAAATCAATCCATTAAAGCTATCCTGGGAAGTGCCTTTAAGTATGACTGTAAACGAATAGATACCGAGACATTAGCGAAAACTTGGATTGAGCTGGACTTATTACGATTACCGGAAACATTGGATTGGGATTATCTTGGTAAACGCTATCTCAAGGAAGTAAAAACCATTATTCGTAAATCGGAGGAGTTACGGTCTATCCGCGATTCCGAAAATATTGAGCCTATCGCCGAAAACACGAAAGCTACAGTAGGAATTATCCCAGACTTTGATTTAAGGAAATATCAAGAAGCACTCCTAGAAAGCTATGGTAATGTGAAATTAGATAGTTTAAATACCGATGGTTCTGCCTATAATCAACTAAAACTCTGGAAGATATTTATCCCCCAAAATGTGCGAGAGGTTCATGACCTGATGCCAGAGGCGATTCATGAAATTCCTAAGGATTATTATCAAAAACTGCTAGAGAGTGGTCAACTAGAACGGGACATTGAGCAAAAGGAGTTGCAAGGAGCTAAAGAGCGTTACTATCAACAGCCAATGAAATCGGTATTGGATGTGATCAAGGATTCTCAAGGCTATCGGTATTTGGTGGTTTTAGGAGACCCAGGCTCTGGTAAATCTACCTTGCTGCAGTATTTAGCATTGGAGTGGGCAAGAACAGATATAACTACTGCCTTTTCTCTACCAATTCCCTTACTGATTGAATTACGCACCTATATCCGGAATCGCGATAACGGACAGTGTAAGGATTTCTTGGAATTCTGCCATCAAAGCAGTGGCTCTATCTGTCATCTCAATCAACATCACCTTCATGACCAGTTAAAAGCTGGTAAGGCATTAGTGATGTTTGATGGCTTGGATGAAGTGTTTGAGCCAGGGAAACGAGAGGATGTAATTACGGATATTCATCGCTTTACGAATAAGTATCCCAAGGTAAGAGTAATTGTAACATCTCGGGTAATTGGTTATAAACCCCAACGGCTACGGGATGCTGAATTTCGTCATGTTATGCTCCAAGACTTGGAGTCGGAACAAATTCAAAAATCGGCTCGCTGGGATACTGATGGGTTGGTGCGACGTAAAGCAATTAAACAGTTAGCTCAAGGTTACAAAAACCACCGAGATACCTTAGCCCTACTTCAAGAATCGGCTCGCTCTGATACTGATTCATCGGTGCGAGGTACAGCAATTGAACAGTTAGCTCAAGGTTACCAAGACCATCCAGATACCTTAGCCCTACTTCAAGAATCAGCTCGCTCTGATACTGATTTGAGGGTGCGAGTTACAGCAATTGCACAGTTAGCTCAAGGTTACAAAAACCACCGAGATACCTTAGCCCTACTTCAAGAATGGGCTCGCTCTGATACTGATTCGAGGGTGCGAGGTACAGCAGTTGAACAGTTAGCTCAAGGTTGGCACGATCAGCCTTGGTTATTTGAATTTTTATGCGATCGCACTCTCCATGACCCCTTTGACCCTGAGAAAGACAGGGATTACAATCCTCGACAAGTAGCCCTTAAGGCCATCCTCAAATACTATCCTAACCACCGAGATACCTTACCCCTACTTCAAGAATTGGCTGGCTCGGATACTGATTTGAGGGTGCGAGTTACAGCAATTGAACAGTTAGCTCAAGGTTGGCACGATCAGCCTTGGTTATTTGAATTTTGATGCGTTCCCGTAGCGGCTCTTTCAGAGCATCGCACTCTGAATGACCCCTTTGAGCTAGGACTTACGCACAGACTCCATGGGTAGGGTTGGCAAAACCTTGCCCACCCTACAGGTAGAGTTAAATTGAGGGATTTGCGTAAGTCCTATGAGCGTAAGGAACGCTGGGATCACAATCCTCGACAAGCAGCCCTTAATGCCATCCTGGAATATTATCCTAACCATTCCCAAACCCGGTCGTTATTGCAGGATAGAGCAGACCATGACTCCGATCCTCAACTGCGGAAGTTTGCTCAGGAGGAATTAGCCACATTATCGAGCTTTTCATAGTAATCAAGTATAGAGGGTTTTCAAACGAGTTGTAAATTCATAGATTGTCGAAAAAGGCAAGATGCAAGAGGCAAAAGGGGCAAGAGCTCCAGATTTTTTTAGTTTACTAAAAAAAGACCTTCTCCGTTGACATCTCAAATGTAAAGCCTAGATAGATCAGAGTTATGGTTAACAGAAAGTAAAAAAACTACCAAAGTCAAGAACCTTGGGAGGGTCATTTTAGGTTAAATTAAACCCAGTATAGCATCCGTATTTGATTAGTATGGATCATCAAATGAAGTACCGACATTTGCTTCTAGCCACTTAGCGTTCGCGTAGCGTGACGTTCCGTCAATCGCATTTTGGCTTTCTTGGTCTGTTGTTAACCTTTCCATCATTACCACAACATCCATTTCTGGGACATCTAGAGAATATTTATTTACTTCAAGGAAAGTTGCCATCACTGGGAAAGCGACCCTTTTATTGCCATCAAAGGGATGGTTTTTTGCCAAACCATATCCATAGGCTGCTGCTAAATCAATTGACACTCCCCGCGTCTTTAGACCGGGGAGTGTCAAAGATATCATTATAGCATAGCGCTTTCTATCCTAATGAGGTACACAAGATTTTTTACTTCTTGCCCGCCCCCCTTACTAAGGGGGATTAGGGGGGATTCCTCTTGCCTCTTGCCTCTTGCCTATTCTGTGTTCCCTGTTCCCTGTTCCCTAAAAACCAAGAACCTGTACCTCACCCAATTTAAAATCCCTATACTATATAATACATAAACCAAACAACAACTACCAATAACATGCTGGATTGGTTAGCACTTTGGGGACTTTCTAGTGCCGGTGGCTATCTTGCCAAAGAAGTGATCGGTCCCTTGGCAAAAGACGCTCTAGAAGACTACACTAAAGATTTTTTCAAAGAATCTATCAAAGATTATACCGGACTATCGGATCAAGATACCCAGAAAAAACTCTTGGTTAAAGCCTTAAAAGCTTTTGTGGCTTTAGTTGAAAAAGAATTAAAAGTTGCTGACCTATCTAAGCAAGAGGTCAAACAATATACTAAACCCCTCAAGCAGTATATTAATAACCAATCCATTAAAGTTATCCTGGGAAGTGGGTTTAACTATGGCTGTCAACAAATAGATACCGGAACATTAGCCAAGACTTGGCTTGAGCTAAAGTTATTACCATTACCGGAAGAATTTCGTTGGAAGTATATTGGTAGACAGTATCTCAAGCAAGTACAAACTATCATTAAGCAATCGGATAAGTTACGGCATATCTGGGATTACCAAACCTTGGATGCTATCCAATAAAACACGAAAGCTACAGTAGTAATTATCCCAGATTTTAACTTAAAGACATATCAAGAAGCAATCCTATAAAGCTATGGTAATGTCAAATTATATAGTTTAGATACCGATGGCTCTGCCTATAATCAACTAAAACTCTGGACGATATTTATCCCGCAAAATGTGCGAGAGGTTCATGACTTGATGCCAGAGGCAATTCATGAACTGCCTAAGGATGATTATCAAAAACTGCTAGAGACTGGTCAACTAGAACAGGACATTGACCAAGAGGATTTGAAACGAGCTCAAGAGCGTTATTATCAACAGCCGATTAAATCCGTATTGGATGTGATCAAGGAGGGAGCAGGTCAAATTTGCAGAACAAATAAACTACTTGACCAAACAACACAAATTATGTTATGTTAATTATGCTACGTTACCTAAAAATGTTTAATAATTAATTATCAAATGACACCTGAAAATAAAAAAGAACTTGACGAGCATCTCCAAGCAATTGCTAAGATTATTTATGAAGATTCTGACCAAAAAAAAGTTTAAAACTTGGCGGGAATAGAATAAACAATAAGAGAGCAAACCTTACAATACATCACACCACAAATCGGATTTTTTTTATCAAAACAACTACAGGAACTGATGCCGGAAGGTTCAGAAAAATCAAAAGTATAATTGGAGAATTACCAATTACTGAAAAACAAGCCACCAAATTAAATGTAAAGACTCATCAGAGAATTAGTCCCGTCTTGATGCAGTCGCTCATGGGGGAGACCCCCAAGACCTCGCTGCATCGCTTCTTAGAGCAATGTTGTCTCAGAGCTAGTGCCAATGTATCTTATGAGAATTCCGCCAGAGATATTGAATATTATACTGGAATGAAAATCTCAGCTAAAACACAACAAAGAATTATACATCGCTAGGATTTTTCGACAAGGGAATTTAGTGAAAAGATATCTTAGGTGCGCTTTCCGTTGGCGAATTAAATTCGCCACGGGTCGCACCTGAAGTTAGCGTAGATGGAGGAAAAGTTAGGTTAAGAACCGAAGAAAAAGGACAGCCTTGTATTTGGAAAGATTATAAGGCTGTATGTGTTGATAAATTAGCTAGAAAAGCTTGGTTTTGTGAAAATGAAGAGTTGGTAAATTGGGTTAATCAACAACCCTTATCTGACCCCCTAAACTGTCTAGGGGACGGACATCCAGGTATTTGTAAACTTGTTAAACAATTTGATTCTCCTGGAGAAAAGCGAGAAATACTTGATTGGTTTTATTTAGTCGAGAATCTGCATAAAGTTGGCGGTTCACTTAAAAGATTAGAAAAAGCCAAAAGTTTATTGTGGGAAGGTAAAATCGATGAAACTATTGATTTAATCTCTATTTTAAAGAAAAAACAAGCAACTAATTTCTGTGATTACTTAGAAAGTAATCGACATCGAATCATTAATTATAGTTACTATAAACTTACTAAAATTTGTTCGATTGCCTCGGGAGCTGTTGAATCAACAGTAAAGCAAATTGACCGACGACTAAAAATTTCCGGAGCCCAATGGAACTCAGAAAATGTTCCTCAAGTTCTTAAGCATAGATGTGCTTATTTAAACAACTGTCTTTAGTGGCCGTCAAAAAGTGGCCGTCAAAAAGTAATTAAAAATCCTCCCGCCTGTTGATTTTGAGGCTGGCTATTTGGATCGCTCTCCCTTGTTTTTTGGGTTGCTCCCCCATGTTTATTTTGAGACTGGAGTTGTACTATTATATGCATGTTTATTTTGTTCGCGTAGCGTGGCCATAGGCCAATGAAAGAATGTGGGTTCTTAAACTAAAAACTTCCAAGTCTCAGGGCTTAATAGTACTTTTGTTCTTACAAAACTGACCGGCTCCCGGTCGAGTCTAGTAAGTGGGGGGAGTGCGATCGCACTGAATATAAAAAAATTATCCGTAGATCATATCAATCAACACCTGTATTATAATTAATAAAACATCTAAGGAGATTTGTATGAACGCAGAGTTCACCGCCATCATTGAGGCAGCAACAGAAGGAGGATATTGGGCGATTTATCCTGAAATTCCTGGTGCGAATGGTCAAGGATAAACGGTTGAAGAAGCAAAAGAAAGCTTGAAGAATGCAATTCAATTAATTTTTGAAGATCGTTTAGCTGATATTCGTCGAGGACTACCCAAAGAAGCAATCGAGGATAAAATTTCCATTTCCATTCCATGAAACGTAAAGAATTAGAAAAAAAGTTACGTAAGCATTCAGCCGTCAGCTGTCAGCTGTCAGCTTAAAATAAACCTCGTTCGCGTAGCGTGCGCCGTTCCCGTAGCATGCGAAACGATCGAATTTAATAGTTCGAGATTAATGAAAATTGAAAGTATGGAAGCCCATCTAAGCATATGCTGATAGCTGATAGCTGAATGCTTACCTCTTTGGATTAATCCTCAAACTGGAGTTACTGAAGCTGTACCACGACATACAGAAATCAAAGAATTTTTGGCACACAAAATCCTCAAAAACTTAAATGCCCAATAGTGCGATCGCCAAGTAAGCTGAATGCTGATAGCTGAATGCTTACGTTTATTTTAAGCTGACCGCTGACAGCTGACGGCTGAATACTTACGTACCTCACTCAATTTAGAACTGCTAAATCATTACAAGCTATCACCACCATCGGGCAATCCTTCAGGATTTTCCAGTTCCAAGATGTCTTCTCGATTTAGAACATCATCACTAATTTCAAGGATAGGATCTGTAGAATAAAGCTTGTTGTTGAGCAGATTTTTAATTTCTGTTTCACCCATAGACCTTCCTTGCTCAAAGAACCGTTGACTGCTATTGGTACTATCAACAAAGAAGCCAAATGACTGTTGCATAGATTTGAAGTCAGAGGGCAATGACTGAGCCTGGACATTAGAGATGATGCCAGCAGTTAAGGCTAGGACTGTCAAGGCTAGGGTTGTCTGTTGCCCAAACCTGCGGAGGATGTTAGTTAGGGTCGGTTTCATTTTTCCGCCCTCCTATCAATACTTATGTAGTTTTTCTATTACTATTATAGCGCAGAGAATAGGAAACAGGGAACAGGGAATAGGGAATAGTAGGAAAGAGAGACAAGGAGTTTTTGATGTTATTACAAATTAGCCTTGAAGGATTTAAGCAAAGTTTAACAAACAGTCTCTTAACGTTGCTTACTTAATTAAATCATTAAGCAACTAATTTATGGAATAGCTTAGCACACTAATTACAATAAAACCTATAGCAATTCTGATCACGAGTGAGATACACAGGATTTGTTACCTGTTCCCTTTTACCTTTTCTGAGTTCCCTGTTCCCGGTTTCGAGATCCGCTGTTCCCTAAAACCCGCTGGCGTAAGTACTTCAACCAATTGAGAACTGCTAAATCATTCTACGCTCTCACCATCATCGGGCAATTGTTCAGGATTTTCCAGTACCAATAGGTCTTCTAGAGGGACCATGTGATTTATGTACAACATTTGTACTAAAAGTCTTCCCCGCTCAGGTGTTTTAGCTTGTTCTGATAGTACATAGTTCATAGGTTTTGCAACTTTGACATGCACCCCTTCTAGATTTATGACCTCATCACTAATTTCAACGGGAGGATTTGTGGAGTAACGCTGGTTGTTGAGCAGATTTTTAATTTGGCTCTCCTAGGGTGGCTATGATAAATTAGTATAAAATAATCGCCATAGCCCTTACTAAGTAAGGTTTTGAGTAATTTAAAAATGCAATTTTAATAAAACTGTATTTTTAGTTGATTGAATCCCTTGCTATTTAAGGGGTTAAGCTCATTTAAACTACTCATTTACTATAATCAGTCTAGGAGAGCCTTTAATTTCTGTTTCAAACTGATGTCTTCCTTCCCCAAAGAACCGTTTACTACTATTTGTATTACCAAATAAGCCAGAGAAATTTTGGTTCAATTGGAAGTCACAGCGAAATGACTGAGCCTGGACATTAGAGGTGATGCCAAAAGTTAAGGAAACAACTGTCAAGGCTAGGGTGGTCTGTTTCCCAAACCTGGCAAGGATATTAGTTCGCCTTGGATTCATGATATTATATTAATTTTAAGCACCTACTAAAATAGAATCCAAGTATTTTGCTAGAAATTCCGGAATCTAGTCATAAAACTACACATTCAAGTAGGGTGGGAAAGTTCTCTGATCTAGAAGACTCAAAAGAACGAAACGGTTTTTGCCCACCCAACAAGCTAATCCTCTACTTAAATAAAATACTTTAGCACACTAATTACAATAAAACCTATAGCAATTCTCATCACGAGTGAGATACACAAGATTTTTTACCTGTTCCCTTTTATATCTCCTCTGTTCCCTGTTCCCTGTTCCCTGTTCCCTAAAAAAATGTACCTCACCCAATTTATAACTACTAAATCATTACAAACTATCACCAGCATCAGGCAATTGTTGAGGATTTTCCAGTTCCAATAGGTCTTCTCGATTTAGGACATCATCACTAATTTCAAGGATAGTATCTGTAGAAGAAAGCTTGTTGTTGAGCAGATTTTTAATTTCTGTTTCACCCATAGACATTCCTTGCTCAAAGAACCGTTGACTGCTATTTATAGTATTATCCAATATAGTATTATCCAATAAGTCAGATAACTGTTCGATAGATTTGAAGTCAGAGGGCAATGACTGAGCCTGGACATTAGAGATCATGCCAGCAGTTAAGGCTAAGACTGTCAAAGCTAGGGTTGTCTGTTTACCAAACCTGGGAAGGATATTAGTTAGGGTCGGATTCATGATGTGACATTAATTTTAAGCACCTACTTAAATAGAATCCAAGTATTTGGCTAGCAATTCCGGAATATAGTCATAGCCATCTACCCCAATGACAGCAATAATTTTTGACCGTTGCTGTGCCAAAAGGGTTTGGAAGCCATCTTGCCCCATTTGTCCTTGCAAAATACTTAACAACCCAGCTGGTTTGCGCCAATCCTCAGACCCAATTTGCTCTAATAGATAGGCTCCTAAACTAGCGGTGTAAATCACTTTCTGCCAATCTTGCTGGCTGTAGCAAGCTTGGGCTAGGTAGGCCAAATTCACTCCTTGTAGGTACAAATCCCCAGAAAATTGGGCAGCTTGCCAGCCTTGTTCTAAAAATGCGATCGCTTTTTGATACTGCTCGACCACCACATGGGCAATTCCCAAACTACTGAAACACAAAGCTTTACTTTGCCCAACTCCATAACTCCCTGCTGGAGAATCCCCTAATCGTTCTAACAATAATCGACCTTGTTCTAAATAGTGAATGGCACTCTCATACACCTCTGGTTCTGCTTGTTGGCTATGCTGAGCTTGAAACACTTCACTGTAACCGAAATTCACTAGAGCATTGGCTTCCCCTAACCGGTCTCCAGCTTGACGAGCCAGTATTAATGCTCGTTGACTATAGTTAATGGCATCAGCATAATTCTCTTGCTCGACACAAATCCGACTGAGATGATTGAAATTAGCAATTTCACACAGTCGATCCCCAGCTTCACGGGCAATATCTAAGGCTTGCTGATGGAAGTTATTGGCTCGGTCATAGGCTCCTTGAGACCCAAGGGAATAACCCAACAAGGTTAGAATCCTGGCTTTCTCTTCGGTTCGGTCTACTTGGCGCAGGGGTTCATCTAGGTAATTCAGGGCATCTTGGAGATAGTTGCCGCTAAAGTTAGCAAACACACCACCGTAGAGGGGGAAGTAGTCCCGTTGGGCAAAGGTGCGCAGAATTTGCAGACAGACCTGAAAACAGCCATTTGCGATCGCGTTTCCGTTGCTACTAATTGCTGTCTGGTTCAAAACATTAGCTAACCTAGACCAAATCACAGCAAATACGATAAAGGTAGAAATCGATAACTTTGCTCCCATCTTGGAGTCATATACCATCTTATCGAACCAATTCACCAGTCCTCGCTGCAAGCACTGGAGAATCACAGCCAATTCCACCCAAGCTTCTAGTTCCAAACTGGGTTGAGTATCTGCCCATTCATGGAACGATTGATTCAGCGCTAGACTTTCAAATAAAGACTGGGGTAACGGGCTATCGACCTTTTTCGCCCACAGCCCCCAAGGGCCACGCTGTTCCGGAGTACCCTCAAATCCCAGTGAGCCTCGACTTTGGTCATAAATCCAACTCACCAGATAATCTTCCAAGCGTTGCCAAGATGCCAAACCCGCCGTAATCCCAGCCGCCAGTTGTCCAAGGTCTTTAGCAGTATCAGATTCAGAGGCTTGTTGTGCCTGTTGCTTTAGGGGTTTAGCGAGGCTCGCCAGTTGTTGTAACGTCAGCGGTGGCTGTTGATTGGGGTCAATCACTCGCAATAAAGCCGTAAAGCGGTCAGCTGGTTCAGCAGTAGTAATGGATTGAATAGCGCTAGTGATAGTTTCAGAAACTCGGTTTTCTTCCTGCCACTGTTCCCATTCACCACGAATCGTATTAAGCGCCCTGAGTTTCCGGATTGCCTTGGCTTGCTTCAATTCACTTTTAGGATTGTCTACTTCTGCCTGAGTCATACCGAAGCGCTGATCAAGGCAACGTTCAAAAATTTCCCCGGTGCCAACCTTAACTCCCTTGACCAACATCTGATAGACCTGGGATTTAGAACGGATCTTCCCCTTCAGGGTAGTTTTGACAATGTCATCGATTAACTCAAAATAGCGATCGCCCAATCCCATCTCGTTAGACATAAACCTTTTGCCTGATCAGTGCCGACTTTTCTCAAAAATAGCTCAAAATCAGAATAGACTTCTGGCCAGTCTAGTTAACGGTCAACATGATTGGGCAATTTGACGGTAAACAAAGTCCCCTTACCCAACTCAGACTTAACTTTGATCGTTCCTTGATGAGCTTCCACAATTCGTTTGGACAGATATAGTCCTAAACCACTACCTGAGCGTTTGTGGCTACCCTGGCGAAACCGTTCAAACAACTGTTTTTGGTCTTCTGGGGATATACCAAAACCAGTATCTTCCACCTGAATCACCACCCACGACTGATTCCCTTCACTAGTCTTGGAACTATTCCTCAGACGAACGGTCACAGAACCATTGTCAGTGAATTTAATCGCATTTCCCAGCAAATTCATGAACACTCGGTGCAGTTCTAAGCGATCGCCCATCACTATCGAGTTAACCTGCTTCGGGGTCTGATAGTCCAAAGACAGTTTTTTATCACGAGCTAGGGCAGACAGTTCTTGGATGACTTCCTCAATAACCTGTTGCACAGGGATGGCAGAGAAAGACAAATACTTCCGACCAGCTTCATAGCGATAGACTTCTAGTAACGTATTCACCATAGTCAGCAAATTGCGGTTACTGCGAGTCATGGTGATTATGGCTTCGAGGACTGGGGGTGAAATTTCTCCCAAAGCTCCCTGCTGCATAAGGTTTAGGATGCGATCTGCTGCTACTAAGGGGGTGCGCAAGTCATGGGTAAGCCGAGAAACAAAATCTTCTCGTTGCCGAGCAATTTCGTCCCGTTCATCCACACTATGTTTGAGGCGCAAAAGCGATCGCACTCTGGCCAGCAATTCATCCACTTCTACTGGTTTACGAATAAAATCATCCGCCCCCATATCCAGTCCTTTGACCACACTGGGATGATCATAAGCGGTGATCAACAAAATTGGTATAAACGGTAACTTGGGATTGGAGCGGATGCGCTTGGTTACTTCAAAGCCATCCATTTCTGGCATCATCACATCCAATAGCACCAATTCCGGCGGATATATCTCTATTTGCTCTAGGGCAACCCGACCATTCTCTGCCAAAGTAATGTCGTACCCCTCTTCTTCTAAAAGCGTCTGCAGTAGGAACAAGTTGTCAGGGGAATCATCGACAGCCAAAATGCGATCTTTTTTGGAAGGGTGGGTTAGAGGTAAAGCATTCATTGAATCATTTCGTTGGTAAGTCGGAAGTGGAAACCCATGTCATTCATGTATGGGGAGCGGGCTAATTAGCTGGGTCGGCAAGCCATTGCACACAGCCCCTCAGCAACTTCCCCCTTACACAAACAGCAGCCTGAGTTCGGTTCATTATGGCAAATTGGGCTTTACAGGCAAAGAAAAAATTTCCAATAGCCAAGGCCGCTGAAACCCTTAGGTATTAAAGGCTTAGTCCAATTTTTGATTTTCCTTGTTTCTCACCGTCACTATGCAGCGCGTTTCAATTTTTGTAAACTGGAAGGAATGGTTTGAGTTTAAACTTAATTTTTTGTAAATTATTCTGGTAACCTATGTGCGACTATGGTAAGATCAGCAGCTTATAAAGCTACATTTGCTGCACCAGTCAAAGCTCCTGAACGCTCTGGTCAAGTTACCCGAAAGCCTTATCCCAACTATAAGGTAATTGTGTTAGACGATGATTTTAACACATTTCAACATGTTCACGACTGTCTGGTCAAGTATATCCCCGGGATGACAAATGATCACGCCTGGGAGCTCACCCATCAGGTTCACAACGAAGGTCAAGCCATTGTTTGGGTCGGTCCCCAGGAACAAGCGGAGCTCTACCACCAACAGCTTTCTCGTGCTGGCTTAACCATGGCTCCCTTGGAGGCTACATAGTATTATGAGCCAACCCAAAGACGGCAGACTGGTTTGGAATCACTCTACCCACATTCAGGGTCTCATTCCAGTTCTCCAAAGACTCACAGATTACCCAGGTATTCAAACCATTACCCCTGCTGTCCTTGGGCGGGCAAGAAGTCACTGTCCTAAATTACAGTTAAAAGTATCAGTGCCAATTCGTGGGGGATTCAAGGTAATTGCCAGGTCTGGTAAAAGCTTTCAAGAGGTGTTCATCCTCACCAACTTGAGTAAGGTCGAACTAGAAAAAGCGATCGCTCAATCACTAAAACGATAAGTAGATAGAATGTAGAATTTAGAATGTAGAATTTAGAATTGGGAATTTAGAATTTAGAATTGGGAATTTAGAATTTAGAATTGGGAATTCACCATTCACCATTCACCATTCACCATTCACCATTCACCATTCTGCATTCTGACAGACCACCTTGGCCTTTCGGCCACGCTAAGCGAACAACCCATTAACCCGCTAACCTAGCCTACACCGAATCCTAAAGGCGAACAAAATTTTTTAATTAATAATTCTACCTTCTCAATTCTCAATTCTCAATTCTACCTTCTCAATTCTCAATTCTCAATTCTCAATTCTCAATTCTCAATTCTCAATTCTACTTGGTGGTGCGTTACGGGGCGGGCTATTCCAATACTGGCCCTCGAAGTTAAAAATGAGGGCAAGCCCGCCCCTAACGCACCCTACATTCTTCATTCTTCATTCTTAATTCTCAATTCTTCATTCTCAATTCTCAATTCTCAATTCTTCATTCTTCATTCTTCATTCTTCATTCTCAATTCTGATTCCTCGCATGCCCCAATACTGACCCAACTGCTGGAACCATCATCCCAATGCTCTTTTTTCCAAATCGGAGCATTATGCTTCAACGTGTCAATAGCATACTTACAAGCTGCAAAGGCTTCTGAACGATGAGGACACCCAACGGCGACTAACACGCTAATTTCCCCAATGTTTAAGCGACCGATGCGATGATGGATTACCACCCGATTGACATCAGACCATGAGGCACGAATCTGGGCAGCAATTGAGGAAAATACCTTTAATGCCATGGGCTCATAAGCCTGATACTCTAATGCTACCACTGGTTTACCATCAGTCTGATTACGGACTGTGCCACTCATAAGCACCACAGCTCCATTAGCCGGATCATCAGCAAGGGCGTAGATTTCTGATACAAATAAGGGAGCGATGGTGATTGAAAAACTATCTACGGTTTGCTTTTCAGAGATCTTGGGCGGGGGAGTCATTCGCTGAGAATTCCAAAGAGTGTTAAGATTAGTAACAGGCTAAGCCATAGTTTATTTTTATTTTTATATAGTTTATTTATCTTTACTGGTTGGATTTAATCAATAGGCAACCCTAGCGCCATGTTCCGATTTTTTGAAAATACTTTAAAGATTAGGAGCAGCTGCTCTAATTTCAGTTAATATACCTAAATACTATTCAAATAATATTAAATCAGAAGTTTTTTCTTTGACAAGGGCAATAATCACCTTGTCGAGGGCTAGTGCTCACTAGGCGATGAAACATCTGCCGTCAATCAATTGATGCTACCTATCCTTAAAGTCAAGCTACTTAAAGTCAAGCTCATCCTAGCTGATCAGTGATCAGTATTACCGTGTTGAGCAACAGCAAACCTAGAGCTGATCATAACTAGGGCTGATGATAACCCGTTTGGAGATTATTTGATGGCACCAGGAGGTGGGGCTGATGAACCAGCAAAGCTAGCAGCCCAAAACTCTTATAAAAGAACTATTGACCCTGAGCTTCAACAGGCGTTTGATGATGTCACAGCATTAGCCGCACAAATTTGCCAAACGCCCATGGCTCTGATTACCCTGATTGACAGTAACAGTCAATGGTGTCAGTCTAATCTGGGCTTAGATGAAACGTCAATAAGTCAAAATACCTTTTTATCCAGCCATCGGATTGAGTCAGCTGAGGTATTGGTAGTTGAGGATACCCTCGCTGATCAACGGTTTGCCGCTCATCCCTTAGTGACTGCTGAGCCTCATATTCGGTTTTATGCTGGAGTTCCCCTAATTACCTCTGAGGGATATGCTCTGGGAACACTTGCGGTCATGGATCAGGTTCCAAAGGAACTTCAGCCTCAACAGTTAGGGGGATTACAAGCCTTAAGTCGTCAACTGATCAGCCAACTGGAGCTAAAGCAACAGTTAGCGGATTTACAGCAGCCTCAGCAAGAAAACCAAGGTCTTGAGAATGAATTGCCCCAGGTTGACCAAGAACTGCTGGATTTTTTAGAAAATGGCTGCGTTGGTCTCCATTGCGTGGATAGCAATGGCATCATCCTGTGGGCTAATCAGGCAGAGTTAGATCTGCTGGGTTACAACGCCCAGGAGTATATCGGTCACCATATTGCTGAATTTTACCCGGAGCAAGAGGTAATTGAAGATATCCTGGCCAGACTAACTGTTAAACAAACCTTAAAAAACTACGAAGCTAGACTCTTGTGCAAAGATGGCTCGATTCGCCATGTCCTGATTAACTCCAATGTCCTCTGGAAAAATGGCAAATTCGTCCATACCCGATGTTTTACTCGTGACATTACTGAATGGAAACGGATCCAGGAAGAACGCGATCGCTTCTTTGACCTCTCGATAGATTTGCTGTGTATAGCGGGTTTCGATGGCTATTTTAAGCGCTTGAGTCCTTCCTTTACTAGCACCTTGGGTTACACCGAAGCGGAACTAAAAAGCACCACGTTTCTGGATTTTGTCCATCCAGATGACCGAGGATCAACTAGGGCGGAAATAGAACAATTGGGGACTGGCATCCCTACTGTCTACTTCGAAAATCGCTATCGCTGTCAAGATGGGTCTTATAAATGGCTAGCTTGGGCTGCAAATCCTGTAGTTAACGATGGTTTAATTTATGCGATCGCAAGGGACATTACCGAGGCCAAACAAAAGCAAGCCAGCCTCGAAGAGAGTGAAGCTCGCTTCCGGATGATGGCTGATCATGCCCCAGTCATGATCTGGATGTCAGGCACTGATAAACTTTATAACTTTTTCAATCAGCTTTGGCTGAACTTCACCGGTAATACCCTCGAACTTGAATTGGGCAAT
Source organism: Moorena sp. SIOASIH (assembly GCF_010671925.1). Taxonomy (GTDB): domain Bacteria; phylum Cyanobacteriota; class Cyanobacteriia; order Cyanobacteriales; family Coleofasciculaceae; genus Moorena. The sequence goes on from NZ_JAAHIH010000004.1 coordinate 354,745, forward strand.
GGCTGGGCTGAAGGGGTGCATCCTGATGACCTAGAGTACTGCTTCCATACCTATGTATCCGCCTTCGACGCCAGAGAAAATTTTCGCATGGAGTACCGCTTGCGACGTAGGGATGGGCAGTATCGTTGGATATTAGATATAGGTACTCCCCGATTTACCCCCAATGGGGACTTTGCCGGTTACATTGGTTCTTGCATCGATATCACTGAGCGCAAACAGGCGGAAGAGGCCCTGCGTAGACAGGGTCTGATTGTTGAAAGTATCTTCGATGGGATCATAATCACCGACTTAGCCGGTAAGATAATTGATTGGAATCCCGCCTCCGAGAGAATATTCGGCTACACGAAAGCTGAGGTATTGGGTAAAACTGCAGGGATTTTGCACCGACCGGAAGAGGCGGCTGTTCTAACCGAGCAGATTATTCAGGGCATGACCAGGTCGGGACGTTGGTCTGGGGAGATTCACTTTATTCGCAAAGATGGCAGGTGTGGGGTGTGTGAAACGGTGGTAGTACCTCTTTATGATCAGCAAGACAATATAGTAGCAACCATTGGTCTAAACCATGATATTACCGAGCGGCAGCAAAATCAGCATAAATTGTATCAAAGCGAGGCTCGCTATCGCGCTATTGTCGAAGATCAAACGGAACTCATTTGTCGTTTCCGTCCTGATGGAACTCTTACCTTTGTCAATGGTGCCTACTGTCGCTATTTCAGCAAATCAGAGAAAGAGTTGATTGGGCAACGGTTTTTGCCATTGATTCCCGATGAGGATCTCAAAAGGCTAGAACAGTGTATTACTTCTCTAAGCCCGCAGAATCCGGTAGAAACGGTTGAACACCGGGTGATTATGCCCACAGGAGAGATTCGCTGGCAGCAGTGGAGCGATCGTGCCATCTTTAACGAACAGGGTCAATTAATTGAGCTCCAGGCAGTAGGGCGGGACATCACTGAACACAAGCACGCAGACGAGCAACTTTTGCAAAAGTCTCAGGCTCTGGAAACCTTCAGTAACAACCTCAAACACCTACATCGGCTGAATACCACCAATTACCAAAACTTTGAGCTGCTGTATGCTGACTATCTGGAGACCGGATGTAAAATTTTAGGGATGCCCACTGGCATTATTAGTCAAGTACACCTTAATTCCTATACTATCCTGTCGGTCAGGTCTGATCTAGAAGGGTTAGTGGCTGGCTCAGAGTTTGAATTAAAAAATACCTATTGTGCTGTAGTCGTTCGGGAAAAAAAGACTATTGCCTATACTCATGTAGGTGACATGGAACTGATGCACGCTCATCCAGTCTACCAAACTCTAAAACTTGAGTCCTATATTGGGACTCCTATATTTGTCTATGGTGAAGTCTACGGCTCCCTGAATTTTTCCTCAACCCAGGTCAGAGAAAGGGATTTCCAGCCTCACGAACGGGAAATTGTAGAATTAATGGCTCAAAGTCTTGGTCGATTAATTGCAGCTCATCAAGCGGAAATAGAGCGCCAACAGGCAGAAGCCGCACTGCTGGAGAGTGAATCGACCCTGCGTAGTTTCTTCAACAGTTCCGCACTATTGATGGGGGTCGTGGAACTTGTGGATGATGACATCCTGCATATTTCTGATAATAACAGTACGGCGAATTTTTTCGGGACTACACCCGAGGCCATGCAGAATCGGTTAGCCAGTGAGTTGGGGGCACCCAAAACTCATATCCGTCGCTGGATTACCCATTACCGAGAAAGCCAACAAAGCAATCAGCCCATTTCCTTCGAGTATGATCACACCACTGAAACCGATACCCGGTGGTTATGCGCCACTGTATGCCCAATTACCGACACAACTACTCCTCGCCCCCGATTTTCCTATGTGGTGGATGACATTACTGACCGTAAGCTAGCAGAGCAAGAACTCCAGCGCCAAAATCAGCGATCGCAATTGTTTTCAGAAATTACCCTGAAAATCCGCCAGTCTCTACAACTGGAGCAGATTTTGCAAACGGCTGTTACAGAAGTGCAACAATTTCTCAAGGCTGACCGAGTTGTACTGTTCCAACTGAGTTTTGATGGCTGGGGGAAAGTGGTTCAAGAAGCAGTAGTACCTGGTTGGCCAATCATGCTCGGACAAAGCATCGAAGATCCTTGCTTTCATGAAGAGTACCTGGAGCAGTATCGTCAGGGAAGGGTTAGCAACATCTGTGACTTAGAAAACTCTGATATCCGAGCTTGCCATGTAGAAATGCTGCAACAGTTTAGGGTAAAAGCTAACCTAGTGGTGCCAATTCAGCAACAAGACAAACTTTGGGGTTTGTTGATTGCCCATCAGTGTGCCAATCCACGACAATGGACTAACTTTGAAAGTGAATTGTTGCAACAACTGGCCGACCAAATTGCTATTGCCTTAGCCCAAGCCCAGCTTTTAGGAACAGAAACCCGTCAGCGTCAGGAACTTGCCCGTTCTAATGCGGAACTGCAACAGTTTGCCTATGTAGCATCCCACGATCTGCAAGAACCCCTGCGCAAGATTCAGGCATTTGGCGATCGCCTTCAGACCAAGTATCATGAACAGTTAACGGAGCAGGGGCAGGACTACCTGAAACGGATGCAGAATGCCGCAGGACGGATGCAGGTCTTAATCAATGACTTGCTTAGCCTTTCCCGGGTGACCACTAAGGCCAAACCTTTGGTTGCCACTGACCTGGCTCAAGTGGTGCAAGAAGTACTCTCTGATTTAGAACTACGTATCCAGCAATCTGGTGGCGTAGTGGAAGTCGGTGAACTACATACTATTGAAGCTGATCCCCTGCAAATGCGTCAACTTTTGCAAAACCTGATCAGTAACGGACTTAAATTCCGACCAGAACCAAGAGGTAACCTCGTTAAAATTTATAGCCAACTGCTTCAGGAAAGTGTTCCCTTAAGTTATGGAGGCGCAACCGTTAATGAGCGTTGTCAGATCATAGTCGAAGACAATGGTATTGGGTTTGACCCCAGGTATCGCGATCGCATTTTCCAAACCTTTCAACGGCTCCATGGTCGCAGCGAATATGAAGGAACCGGTATCGGTCTAGCTATCTGCCGTAGAATTGTTGAGCGCCATAATGGTAGCATCATGGCAGAAAGCATACCAGGACAGGGGGCTAGGTTTATTGTTAGGGTGCCGATTAAACAAAGTTGAAGATTTAATATTGAAGGTTAAAGGTTGAACGTGATCCCGTGGCCTATTGGCCAAGGTTGAACGTGATCGCGTGGCCTATTGGCCAAGGTTAAACGTTAAATAATGAAAACATACTAGTAGTTGAGTGACTAATCAATAAAATACCTCAAATTTATCCCTTTCTACTTCATAATTACTTCATAATTACTTTATAATTCCTTTATAATTTTTGGTCGAGGAGATAATGCTTAGTGAATGAAAGCCAAAATCCCGTGGTAATTTTAATGGCAGATGATGATCCCGATGATTGCCTTTTGGCAAGGGAGGCTCTCTTAGAGAGTCAGCTGAGCAATGAGCTATACTTTGTCAGTGATGGCGAGGAATTAATGGATTATCTGTATCACCGTGGTAAACACAGGCAGGCGAGTAGATCCCCTCGTCCAAGTTTAATCCTACTGGATTTGAATATGCCGAAAAAAGATGGTCGTGAGGCCCTCAGAGAAATTAGGGCTGATCCTAAGCTACGAGCTATACCAGTTGTGGTGCTGACTACCTCAAAGGCTGAAGAAGATATTTATCATAGTTATAACTTAGGAGCAAATTCTTTCATCGTTAAGCCTGTAACCTATAGTTCCCTAATTGAGGTGATGCAAACGTTAAAAAAGTACTGGTTGGACATCGCCGAATTGCCCCCGGAAGGGAATAGACTGCCATGAGTAAATGCTCACAACCGAAAGCTGAAAGTTCTGATGTTTCTTCTGATTTTTCTACTGTATCACTAAAGACTGATCCATTCAGGACTATTTCCAAAACCGACCCTCATCAATGTTCGTTGATCACAAACCTGGCAAATTGCTTACCCAAATCAGAACTCAGAACTCACCACTCTCGACTAATTTCCTTCGATTCCTTCGGTGCCAGACCAATGTACAACCCTTTGGTTAATGTATTACTCATTGATGATGACGAAGATGACTATATTCTAACTCGTGATTTACTGTCGGAAAACCAGAGCGCTAGATTTACCTTGACTTGGGTGGGAACCTATGCTAAAGGCTTAGAAATGATTGGTCAGAACCACCATGATGTTTATCTACTGGACTACCGTCTTGGTGAGCATAATGGACTTGAACTCCTGCGTGAAGCCATTGCCAGGGGGTGTACAGTACCGATTATCCTCCTAACTGCTCAGGGAGACCATGAGGTTGACATGGAAGCCATGAAAGCTGGGGCAGCAGATTACCTGGATAAGAGTCAGCTCAGAGCACCTTTACTGGAGCGTTCCATCCGCTATGCCCTTGAGCGCCAGCAAGCGCAACAAAAAATTCGGGAACAAGCCGCGTTGTTGGATGTGGCAACCGATGCCATTCTGGTTCGCGACCTAGACAATACTATCTCATTTTGGAATAAAGGAGCGGAGTCTCTATACGGTTGGCAGGCAGCAGAAGTTATTGGAAAAAAAGAGCATCTACTGTTGTACCAACAAGCACCAGCGGAGCTAGCCGAGGCAGACCAAAGTGTTGCCAAAACGGGGGAGTGGTATGGTGAGTTGGATCAAGTCACCAAAGATGGCAAGGAAATCATTGTTGAAAGTCGCTGGACTTTGGTGCAAAATCATCAGGGACAGCCCAAATCAATCTTGATTGTCAATACTAATATCACTGAGAAGAAACAACTCGAAACCCAGTTTCTCCACGCTCAGCGCATGGAGAGCATTGGTACCTTAGCTGGGGGCATTGCCCATGATTTGAACAACTTATTAGCTCCTATTCTAATGTCCGCTCAACTGTTGCAGCTTAAAATCTCAGATCAGCGGCATTTGCAACTCCTAAAAACTGTAGAGAATAATGCTAGGCGGGGGGCTGGTTTAGTCAAGCAAGTTTTATCCTTTGCTCGGGGTGTTACAGGTCAACGAACGGTTTTACAAGTCAGGCATTTGATTAGGGAAATTCGCCACATTATCCTAGAAACATTTCCCAGATCCATTGAACTGTCTACAGATATAGACCCTAATCTTTGGTCTGTATCTGGAGATGCCACACAACTGCACCAAGTTTTGATGAACCTCTGCATCAATGCTCGTGATGCTATGGTTGATGGTGGAACGTTGACATTGTCTGCTCAAAATATTTTTTTAGATCAAAACTATGCCAGGATGCATATTGATGCCGATGTCGGTTCCTACATTGTGGTGACCGTTGCTGATACTGGCATTGGTATTCCCCTGAAAATACAGCCAAGAATTTTCGAGCCATTTTTCACTACCAAAGAAATCGGTCAAGGTACAGGACTGGGTTTGTCTACTGTCAGAGGTATTGTTAAAAGTCACGGCGGTTTTGTGAATGTGTATAGTGAAGTGGGCGTAGGTACTCACTTTAAAGTATATTTGCCAGCAGTAGAACACTCCCCAATTCCTGCCGAGGAAGAACTAGAACTACCGACAGGAAACGGTGAGTTGATTTTAGTGGTGGATGACGAAGCTGCTATTGGTGAGATTACCAAGACGTCCTTAGAAAACTATGGCTATCGGGTGATGACTAGCAGGGATGGTAGGGAAGCGATCGCACTCTATAGGCAACATCAGCATGACATTAGATTGGTGTTGATGGATATGATGATGCCGGTTATGGATGGACCAACAACCATCCTTCGATTGCGAGAAATTAACTCGCAGATCAAAATTATTGGCATCAGTGGGTTGCCGATCAGTGATAAAGTCGATGCGGCGGCTGAGGCTGGGGTTAAGACATTTTTGTCCAAGCCTTACACCGCTAAGCAATTATTGCAGGCTATTGATGGTGTGCTTAAAGGTCATTAATTGTGGTGAGTATAAAGTTCTGGGTTTTTCGGAGCAGGGAGCAGGGAACAGGGAACAGGGAACAGGGAACAGGGAACAGGGAACAGGGAACAGGGAACAGAAACATTTCTTACCCTTTACTTCGACTGCTATAATTGTTAATTATAATTGTTAATTGTTGATTTTAGTTGTGTAAGCATTAAGCTATCAGCTATCAGCTGAACTGCTACAGATGCAGGGTAAACGAATCTAATTTTTAGATTCCTATATATAGTGCTTAGTGAATTCAATTAACACTATATGTAGACAATTTATTGTCAATAAGCACTATAAGACCCAGTTTATTGAGAACAACCCCAGGTTTATTGACAAGATACGCTTACCCTGGCTACAGATGGTGCTACTTGAGGTACTTTTATTCAAAAGCTGACGGCTGACCGCTGATAGCTGATAGCTTAATGGCTTTTGCCTTTAAAACTTGACTAAAACTTGACTAAAACTTGACGATTACAGGGGCATGGTCGCTAGGTTTATCTAGTTTTCTCGGTTCTATGTCAATGGTACAACTAATCGCTTGATTGTAAAGATTGGGGGTTAGGTAGATATGGTCAATGCGCCAACCCCGATTACCCCGAAAGGCACGGGTGCGATAGTCCCACCAACTAAAATTCCCCCCTTCTTTGGTAAATTTGCGAAAGGCATCTGCTAAACCTAGGTCTAAGACCGATTGTAGGGCTTGACGTTCTATTGGGGAGGCCATGATGTGGTTTTCTTTGCCTTTAGGATCATGAATATCCCGGTCTTCTGGGGCAATATTAAAGTCCCCACATACACAAAGTTCATGGGACTGTTCTTTTAGGATACTGTGTAAATAGTCCCGCAGTATCTTCAGCCAACGCAGCTTGTAGTCATACTTCTCACTGTTCACGGAAGCCCCATTGGGAACATAGAGGTTAACAATGCGGACGCCGTCTACTGTAGCACTAATCACTCGCTTTTGTTCATCTAAGTCCCCGACCTGAGCTGTATCCAACACCGCAGCAAAGCCAGTAGTTACTTCTGTGGCTGGTTTTCGGCTAAAGATGGCTACACCGTTATAGGATTTTTGCCCAGAAATATAAAGGTAATACCCCAATTCTTCAAAAAGCGATCGCGGAAACTGAGCATCGACTACTTTAGTTTCTTGCAGGCAAAGCACATCTACTTGGGTACGTTGCAACCAATCTATTACTTGAGCTTGGCGACTCCGAATTGAGTTGACGTTCCAGGTAGCGATTTTCATTAGTCCTACAGTGATTAGATTTAGTCTAGAACAGACAGTAACTACGTCTACGCCAGCGTTGGGCAGCAGGATAAGATACCTTCCACTCAGACACGAAAACCAGACTACCATAGTTTTAAACAAGCTAGTTTAGCGGTAAAGGAATAGATATCACCTCGGACAGATTAAAGTAAACCCCTTCAACTAGTTTGAAGGGGTTTATTACAGTTTTTGATAACAGTTGATTAGGAGCTCGACGTTTTTTTGAGTAATGGATAATCGGGCTTTGGGTAATTCGTCATGTTACCTGTTACCTTTTAGCTTTGGCCTTGTATAAATTGGTGTTCTGCCACCAACCTCCCTAACTCTGGCAACAAAGCCAAGTTACGAGGTCGCTGGAGACGATAGACACTACACTTATTGGCAAGCTGAGCGCACTGAAGAAGATGGGATGCTTTCTCAGAGTCAAATAAGCTGTTTAGACGGGAGTGACGGGATAGTTCCATCACCGCCTCCTGAAGTTTCAGAGGCTTAATACTCAACTGTAAACCTGAAACCAGGACATAGATGCACCGGATTGGTAGTAGCGCTTGGGTTAAATCCTGATTTAACTCATAGCCAGGTTTATTTAACTTCGGTACCAGCAGACCCAGCTTATCCTGGTCATATCCCAAAACCTTAGCCACTTCTTGACTCAGTTTAATTTGAGGAAAGCTAGGAGCAACTTTCGCTGTCCCCTGATTCAACGTCACAGGTGCAACATCATCAGTGATGATTCTGTATCCCTGAGTATGGAGTGCAGCAGCAATTGAAGACTTACCTTCACCGGAATTACCCAAGAAAACAACCGCACCACCATTAATATTGACTACACTGGCATGTAGCACCAACAATCCCCGCTGATAGAGCAGAATCGCCATCACAGTTCCGACTAGAGCCATTTGAATGCGGCTAAGGGTGGCTTCTGCTGCGGGAATGATCATAATCATGTTTCCCCCCTGTACCAGAAACAGCCCTGTATCTTTGAGATAAATCACCGCCTCCTCTGGACTCAACTGGAAAGCCATCGGCTGCTGGATAACTTCCTTTGGAATATAGTCACTGATTTTGCGATCGCATCCCGTATTGTAAGCATTACTCTCAATGTGAATCGTCACATCACACTTTACTGCTGCTGGGATAAACTCTGGGATTGGTAGTGCCGAGTGGATTCCCAAACCATAAGCAAAATAAGAAAACAGCTTTTGCTTTTTGCCACCCAAAACTTGGAAATCGACTAATTGGTTGTCAATTTCCGACATATCGCCAACTGAACACTTAGATAGTCTCTTAGAGATTGTGCCATTCAAACTCATAATTAATTTCTCAAATAACTATTTTTGTAGATGCAATCACAAGAAACTGATGCAGCAGTTTCTTGACTCCCCTTGATCAGCCATTCCAGTTCAGAACTTACCCTTGCATCCGTTGCTCAAGCCTAATTGTAGGGGCGCAAGGCTTGCTCCCTCACTATATGTAGCTAAGTTTTAGCTATTATGGTTTAGTAATTAGCTTTTTAAGCTAAAAATCTCCTAGCAAATTATCGTTAATAAAGCCCAATAAATTGCTTAACTTATTAAGATTAATTACGCAATAAAAACGTAAAACCAAGTCTTTTAGTAAGGATTCAGCTATCAGCTATCAGCTATCAGCTATCAGCTATCAGCTATCAGCTATCAGCTATCAGCTATCAGCTATCAGCTATCAGCTATTAGCTATTAGCTTTGGGCCAAGGCTCACGCTACGGTAATGGCTCAGGGCTGACGGCTGACCGCTGATGGCTGAATGCTTACGTCTTTTATATTTCAATAATCCCCCTAAATCTACCTGAATAAGGGAATTGAGGGTTTTCATTAGTGATTTGAGATATAGTACTGGTTCCAAATACCATTCTAAAATTTGGTTCACAGTCCATAGCTCATCAATCTAATGGCAGATTTTCACCCCGGTAGCATTTAGACTGTCTTCAACGGATTTAGCTTGATAATTTTAGCCCTTCAAGTCAATTAAACTGTATCCTAATTAATCTATTTTTTCCACAAATACCTAAAATATTAATAAAACTTAAATTCTTTACCAAAATAAAAATAAGCTAAAATAATTAGCGATTATTATAGATTTTACAAATGATATGTAAACCGATAGCGTTATTTTTTTATAATTAAAAAAACTCGGTATTCTTTACCCCTGTTAGCAGATACCGAGTTCCGTGTTACCTAAAGGCTTTAATTTTATGTTCACATCTCAAATGGAAATGCTATAGCAGTTCTCAATTGGGTGAGGTACCTCGTCCTAGGGAGTAGGGAGTAGGGAGTAGGGAGTAGGGAAGTCGGAAGGTAAGCATTCAGCGGTCAGCAGTCAGCGGTCAGGTTATTTTATTCAAAGGTGCGCTTTCCGCATCTAATTATTAAATTCGCCACGGGTCGCACCTAAAAGCACCGATTGCGCTACGGGCACGCTGCGCGAACAGTACCGTGGCACAGGCTTCGACCCTGGGACGCATAAGCTAATAGCTGATAGCTGATAGCTAATAGCTGATAGCTGATAGCTAATAGCTGAATGCTTACCTTCAAGTTAGCGATAATTTTTAGCCTGAGTTTCAAACAAATGGGCATAAGTACCATCTAACTGCATCAGTTCTGCATGGGTACCGCTTTCTACAATTGAACCTTGGTCCATCACATAGATCCGGTCAGCCATTTTGACAGTAGATAAGCGATGGGTGATCAGAATAGCAGCTTGATCTTCGATCAGTTCGCGGAATTTCATAAACACCTCGTATTCTGCCTTAGGATCCATAGCAGAGGTAGGCTCATCTAATACAATAACCTGAGAGTCTCGTAGAAAAGCTCGTGCTAACGCTATTTTCTGCCATTGACCAATACTGAGTTCTTCCCCTTGGTCAAACAATTTCCCCAGCATAGTATTATACCCTTGGGGCAAACTAGTAATAACTTCATCAGCACCAGAACGACGAGCAGCATCAATAATAGTTTCGTGATCTCGTGGTAAATCAATGTCCGCTAACCAGATATTTTCCTTAGCTGTGAAATTATATTTAGCGTAGTCTTGGAAAATCACACTGATTTGGCGGCGTAAGTCAGCTATTTTAAAATTGCGGATATCAATCCCATCAATGGTGATGCTGCCAGCGGTTGGATCGTACAAACGACACAAGAGTTTAATTAAGGTTGTTTTACCGGAACCGTTTTCTCCCACTAGCGCGATAGTTTCCCCTGGTCGCACTGTGAGGTTGATGTTTTTAAGTGCTTGACGAGTTGTAGTACCGTATTGGAAACTAACATGTTCGAAAACAATACCACGGCTCATGGAGTGGGGAATTGGTTTGGGATAAGTTGGTTCAACAACGTTAGGTTTTAGATCCAGAAATTCGTAGAGGTTAGCTAAGAATAAGTTATCTTCATAAAGACCAGATATACTAGTTAGTAACCCTCGAATATTATTTTGTCCCCGCTGCAACGCTTGGTGATAAAGCACTAAATCTCCTAAGCGCAAATCTCCATGAACAGTTTGATAGACAATAAAGCCATAGACAGAAAAGATTAACATTCCTGCAACGGCTTGAGCACCGAAGTTAGCAAAGGAGCGTCCAGTGGCAATGGCTACTTTTTCTTTATATAGTTGCTCTCGGATGCGACGATACCAGTCAGTAAAGAAAACCCCTAAATCAAACAACCGAATTTCTTTAGCAAACTGGTCTGAGGTTAGCATGTAACCTAAATACATGGATTGCCGTTCCATGGGTGTTTTTTTACGCTGCCAACGATAGATAACCCGAGAGTATTTTACCCGCACCACCATCGCGGGCATGGCAGCAATAAATAAAATCCCAGCAATTCCCCAATGGAGGGAGAGTAATAAACTCACCATCGCCAACAAGGAAATACTATTTTGAGCTATCTGTGTGACACGATTTAGGACTCGGGGCGGTCGGTAGGGCGCTTCTTGTTGAGCTCGTTGTAACGTATCGTAGTATAGGGCATTTTCATAGTACTCCAAGTCAGCTTCAAGGGATTTACTATGAAGAATCCCTTGCATGTAGTCAGTCACTCGCTGAGAATGAGCAGTATTGACTACTTCAGTTAATGAGTTCAAAAGAGTAGTGACAAGTGTAACTGTACCGGCTAAGATAAGGAAAAGTAAAACATCACTAAATACCGCTTGTTTATCAGCATTAAGTAATCCGTCAGTTACTGTATCAATTATTAATTTGGTAAGATAAATTGATAGTAGAGGTAATATCCCCTGAACCAGCAAAAGTCCTACGCGAGTTCCTGTCAAAAAGGGACTGCTTTGCCAGACTAGACGCAGTGCAGGCAAAAGGCGTAATGTTTGCTGGATTTTTGTTCTTAAAGTTTTGCCTGCTCCCATTTTTTGTGTTAAAGTTTAGTTGGTTTAAAGTTAGTTGTTTGAAAGTTGAAGGTTAGTTGGTTGAAGGTTGTCTGTCAGAATTAAGAATGTAGAATGTAGAATGTAGAATTAAGAATGTAGAATGTAGAATGTAGAATTTCAAATTCTTAATTCTTAATTCTTAATTCTTAATTCTTAATTCAAAAATATTGTTCGCCTTTGGCGTTCCCGTAGGGTAGGTTAGTTGGTTGAAGGTTAGTTGGTTTAAGGGGTGAAGCTTTACTAGACCTCTTGCAAAAGTATTATCTTCTTGCAGTCGTGAAGGTAAGAAACCACGCCAGTTGCTGATCTGATGCCCTATCTCCCCATCTCCCCACACCTCCCACACTTCCTACACCTCCCTATCTTTTCCTATTCCCTGTTGCCGACTTCTGCAAGAAGTCTAGTGTTGAGGGTATTGTTTTTACTACTATCAGAAGTAGTTATTTCTTCGATATCTTTCTCCACCAAGGCCACTAGATCAGGAAGTTCCATTAGATTAGGCTTTCTGGTGAAGCGACAGATAGATACAGTCTTGATTAGACTGGCGCATTGACGCAGATGAGTACTGACACAGTCTGGAGCGATTAGCACATCTACATCACGGCTATGACGGACTACTTCAGGGAAAGCTTGTTGAGGCGTTAGCTTGGTAATCTGATGTTCGTCTCCCTTGGCCAATACATAGAGCCGCTTCAGGGGTACAGCAGTGCGTTGAAACCCATGAGTGAATGTGTAGGAAAGCTTTGGTGCGTTTGGGTAAAGAGGAGGTAAGTTCTTAGAATTGTGTCCTAGAGAATCAGCTGCTGATGGCCAAAGTTTAATCTGAGGGAAGCTAGGAATAATTAAAGGATATCCTTCATCAAGGTTGACAGGCATGACATCATCAGTTATAATCTGATAACCCTTCCGATGAAACGCTCCTGCTAAGGTGGATTTACCCCAACCTGACCCACCCATGAATGCGATCGCTTGATTGTTGACCACAATGCTGCTAGCATGGAGCACTAGCAATCCCCGCTGTCGCAGCACCACAGACATACAAGCTCCAAGGATGTTAGGGCTTAGCTTGGACTGGTCTGCTCCTGTCACAGGTTCGATAGTAATCTCTCGCCCATCTTCAATCAAAACCTTTGCTTTGCCATGCAATTCCCCAAGGACACGGTTGCTCCAATTGGCTGTTTCTGGAGGAAGATGACTCAATTTCCCTAAACGTATAATCACATCAGGGGAACCATCAGAGTCCATTAGCTCGGGTAAGGGAATCTCTGAGTGAATACAAAGGTTGTAGGCCGTATAGATGTACATGATTGATACTTAGAAGCAGGTTAAATTTGATCGGAGAACTTGATAGCAGAAAAGGCGGCGTTGGTTAATAATGGAATGATTTTAAGAGTGAGGTGGAATAGGCATCTTGCCTGTTCGAGTTTTGTGGAATAGGCATCTTGCCTGTTCGAGTTTTGTGGAATAGGCATCTTGCCTGTTCGGGGATCTTTTGGTGCGGGCAGGATGCCCACTCTACTCCTATTCATTCAAAGACTGACGCAACGCCGAAAAGGCGTCCCCTAACTCTAGCCAAGACCCTTCTGCTGAGTAAATCTTGCAGCACTAACGAGTTGGGGAGTAGTGCTAGGCAATCAAGGTGGGAGTTGCCTAGGGATGATCTTGGTAGTAGTAGATAACGCCTTTGTCGCCCTTGGTGATGGGGCTACTCATATTGATTACTCACCATCACCAGTGGTAATCGTTTTATGGTAGACGGTCTTCGAGTTTGAAGGGATCACAATTACCATTGTTATCGCAGTCTAGGCTGATTGAGTCATCGGATGTAGGAGGAGCATTTGGATCCAAATTACCATTAAAAATCAGGACATCTGCAATCCGATCAGGCCCACTGATTTCGGTGAGCTCCTCAATAGAACCGTGAACAATCATCTCTGGAGTAGTGTAGGTCTTTTGCATGGTGTTACTTTCCTTGTACTTTTTGTGGTTTAAGGTAGTGACACCCTGAGTTAAACTATTGATTACTCATGATCAGTAGTAATCCTGTTACGGTAGTTGGAACGGATCACAATTACCATTGTTATCGCAGTCTAGGCTGCTTGAGTCATCTGATGTAGCCTGGGGATTAGCGACATCACCATTGAAAATCAGCACATCTCGAATGTGATCAGGCCCAGTGACTTCAGTCAGCTCCTCAATGGTGCCGTGAACAATCATTTCTGGTGTAGTGTAGGTCTTTTGCATGGTGTTACTTTCCTTGTACTTTTTGTGGTTTAAGGTAGTGACACCCTGAGTTAAACTATTGATTACTCATGATCAGTAGTAATCCTGTTACTGTAGTTCGAACGGATTACAATTACCATTGTTATCGCAGTCTAGGCTGATTGAGTCATCTGATTGAGCCTGGGGATTATTCAAATCACCATTGAAAATCAGGACATCTGCCATCCGATCAGGTCCACTGATTTCGGTGAGCTCTTCAATAGAACCGTGAACAATCATTTCTGGTGTAGTGTAGCTTTTTAGCATGGTGTTAATTTCGTTGTACTTATTGTGGTTTCAGGTAGTCACACCCTGATTTAAACTATTAATTACTCACTAATTACTCACTATCACCAGTAGTAATCCTGTTACGGTTGTATAGACTCAACACAATCCTCACTAGTGCAGTTTATGCTCTGTGAGTGATCTGATTGAGCCGTAACATCACTATGGTAGGGTGATGCTCTGTGAGTCATCTGATTCAGCTATCACCTGACCACCGACAATCAAGACATCTGAAATGTGATCAGGTCCATTGATTTCGGTCAGCTCCTCAATGGTGCCGTGAACAATGATCTCTGGTGTAGTGTAGGTTTTTAGCATGGTTTTATTTTCCTTTTGCTGATAGTAATTTAAGGTAGTTACAGCCTGAATTGGACTTACGGTGTTTCAAAGGTTGTGCCCAAACCACAATCCCAAGTAGATTCCCTGCCAAGTTAGACTTAGGGTGTCGCTTGGGTGCGGTCAAGCCACAAGGCCAAGATGATTCCCTGCCAGACTGTCATGCAGTCTTTTTCTCGCACCCTGCCTCCTGAGGTCATGCGTCGATGAACTTGTCTCAGAAAGTCTGTGTCAACGTACCCTTCAATGAGTTCAAGCTTATTCAAGATCACGTCGTCGAACACCTGACGATTTAGGGTGAGCAGACCGTGAATAAAGTTTGGACCCATATGGGCTTTGCCTCCTCGCCACTGGACAGCTTTTGGTAAAATATCTGCCATCCCACGACGCAACACCATCCGACTCCATCCCTGGTAGAGTTTCTGCTCGGAAGGTAGTGCTAGACAGAATTCAAGTACCCGCTTATCCATAAAGGGATGACGAGCTTCGAGGGAAAATGCAGCATTGTAGCGGTCGAGCTGCTCTAGAATCAGGGGAAATATACCTTGGCTTAGATTACGCCAGTGGTCTTCTCTGACTGTGAGTGATGGTTGATCTGACTTATCCAATGCTTGGATACGCTGATCAATACCAATGCGTTCAGCAAAGTTGCGGTTAACCAAAGGTGCAACAGGAGTAGCTGACTTGTCTTGTCTGCGCCACTTTCGCCAAAGTTGCTTGATTGCTTCTGGAACTAACGCCTTGAGTCCATGATTGACCAACAGGTGCTTACGGGAGATGCCAAAACGCTTGTGAATCTGATGTACAGCTTTACCAAAGGCAATCCACCGTAACTGCTTTGCCAGTGTTTTTAGGTGTAGGATACTGTAGTGTTTAATCAGCCTTTGGGGTGAGTTACCAAAATGTTGGGAAAATGCTTCAGCCTCCTGGACAAAGGTTTCCCACTGTCCTTGATGGGCTAATTCTGTCAATCTAGACACACCATGAAACACGACATTATCGCCATCGAGACCATCTAAAACAATTCGCATCCCTGCTTGCTGAGCAGCTTGACTCAGTCGCCAAGGATAATGATGACTTGGACCAAGTAAGGCTTCGTCTTCATACTGCCAA
This sequence comes from Moorena sp. SIOASIH, assembly GCF_010671925.1. Lineage (GTDB taxonomy): Bacteria > Cyanobacteriota > Cyanobacteriia > Cyanobacteriales > Coleofasciculaceae > Moorena. Next base: position 370,398 of record NZ_JAAHIH010000004.1, read on the forward strand.
ATGTCGTCAATGTCTGACAGCGGACCAAACTGATCAGCATGGACATAGTGGGGAATCAGTCCACCCTGTTCTAAAACGGCATTGATGAAGGGACGTTCATCACATTCAGTGACTTTGTCAAAAATGTTGGAGAAGCTGTGGAGTTGAGCTTCTCCTGCTTCAGCTAGTAGTTTCCTGGCTACACAAGTGATTGAGGAAGAATCTAATCCACCGCTCAAGTGAGAACCAATGGCAAAAGCACTACGAAGACGACAACGAACTGCTTCGGTAAAGATGTCACGAAATGCTTTAGCATAGGCTTCGTCAGAGTCTAAGATCAGCTCACGATTGGGGTCTAGAGACCAGTAACAGTTTAGCTCTATGCCTGACTGACTAACGACCATGGTGTGAGCAGGAGGAAGCCGCAGAATGTTGTCATAGGTGGTGATAACTTTGTCTTCCATCATCAGGGCGACATAGTCAGCCATCCTGACTTCGTTAAGACGCTTTGGCACGAAGGGTAAACAGAAAAGTGCTTTGATTTCGGAGGCAAAAATAAACCCTTGACCGGATTGGTGATAGTAATAGAAAGGCTTAACCCCAACATGGTCTCTAGCACAGAAGAGGATCTGCTTGTGCTTATCCCAGATAGCGAAGGCAAAGTCACCTAATAGTTTTTCTGGACACTGCTCTCCCCATTTTTCATAAGCTGCTAATATCAGTTGGCTATCGGTAATTTTTTCGGCTGGATGGTGGTTTAACTCTAGAGCAACAATCAGTTCATCTCGATTATCAATCCGAGCATCAGCAGTAATAACTAGATTTCTGGAGTGATTAACTAGAGGTAACTTTTCCAGCAGCGATTCAGGGGTAGTCCAAAGCATCCGATGACCGAGACCAACAGACCCCTGGCACCAGATATCTGCTCCGTCTGGTCCCCGGTGGGCAAGGATATCTAACATTTGCCCAATATTTTCCCGGTCTATTGGTTCGTGGTCGAGGTAGTAAATCCCGACAATGCCACTCATAGTTTGCCTCCTTTAAACGATGGTAGTGGGGTAAACCGTGAAAGGTCTCTGAGATAGCCGATCACAACCTGTCCTTGGTTTTCCACCCATGCATGAGCTTCTAATTTTCCTCCCTCCCCTTTGGCAACACCAATTCTGAGTTGAGGGGAGTAACCACAGCGACTCATCAGTACTTGTGTGGTTAATGCTCTAGCTAAACACTTCACACCACCTGGCATGTAGCGACTGCTAAGATTAACAGCTCCGACAATTTTGCTTAGGTTAGTTTGGTTTACGCCTTGAGCTTTAGGCGATGGCTGACTGATTTTTGCTAACAGTCGCCGCAATGTCTGAAATGGTAGTAACCATAGCGCTAGTCTGATTAATCCTAGTAAAATGAACGTGTTAATTACAAGTTGACGTTCTCTACTAGTAAGGCGCAAAAACTTACGCAACCGCTTCATCTTTTACCTCAATTAGCCCAACTGCTGCGAATTCTTGGAGTAATGCCAACAGATCGCGATCGCATTTTTCCGGCTCAACTTCATATTCTGTTAGCAGTGCATTCTGAATTTCCTCTAAAGTTTTAGGTTCCTGGATCAGATTCCAGATGCTAGCACCTACTGTATTCAAGCCATAGTAAACTCCGGACTTCATGTCGAGGATGATTGCCTCTCCTCCGAGATCAGAAGATAGTTGCTCTTGAGTTGCTACTACAATTGAAGACTTTGAGATAGTACAATCCAAACTCATGATTTTTTATTCTCCAATTAATTATTGCTGTTATATAAGATTATTGAGGGAATTATCTGGGCTTATAATTAATGGATTGAGAGTAATTACCCAAATTCCTATCGTTGATTAGCCCTGACCGTGTCTTGATGCAATAGCGAGTGGGGGTTCCCCCCAAGACCGCACTGCATCGCTTGTTAAAATTAGTAAAGTCATGGTATAGTAGATACATAAATTGATCAGTTTGAGGAGTTAGTAGTGAGCTAGTTGCTCTAGTATTGCTTGCTCTAGTATTGAGCGATAAGCGCGTTTAGAAACGAGTTGTGAAAATTCATAACCCCAAAATCATTGCTAGTGCGGTCATCCTGCTCCCGCTAGAGTTCGCAACCTATTTATAATTGCTGTAAGCCAATATGCATTTAAATTTCAGTCCGATCCACTTGTGCAAAAGCAGGTCTACCATCTCCCCATTTTGACCTATTCCTATCAGCCCATATTCACAATTTAAATGTATAAATATTGTGTGAATAGTTTGTGAATATTGGTATTTATAAGATTAAGTTACAGCATTTATACTGTTATGAATAAGTCAGAATTGTTCGGGAGTAATACTATTTAAAATTTAAGTTTTTTGATTTAATTTAACTGTAGCGTAATTCATCCCATAGTTAAACTAATTGTCGGAGATTTTAATAAAACTTTAATTCTTTATTGAATTAATAAAAAAAGATATCAAACTATGTAAATTATCCCCTTGATGATGTAAATAGTAAAACTCTTTTATGGGATAAAAGTAAATTTCCCAGGTTGGAGGTGGAGTTAAAGAGCGATCGCATTTTAATCCGATAGACAATCCCCCACACATTTGGAGCAACCTGTTTTAACATTGGTTCAGAGCCACCGAAATCAGCTGACAATAAATTCATAATTAACTCTAATTAACTTTATGTTGTAATCACGTTAATTTTTCCTTGCCTTCAATTAAATGTTCTCTCCCTTGCTAGTAAATTCCGGACAGTTTTTCAGAAAAACTTTTGCTGCCATATAAGGTCAGTATCAGGTCAGTGAAGCTAACAGCCTATGCGCTACTTGAGGTGCTACTTGAGGTGCTAAGGGGGTTTTTATCTGGGTTGTAAACACAATTCTTGCTGAAAAAGGCAATAGGCATGCTAGCAAAAGGCAAGAGGGTAAAGAGATACAGAGTTTTATCGTCCAAGAAAAAAAGACCATACAGGTTTACATCTCATTTGGAAACGCTATAACAGCCTTTAGCTTTGAGCTAGTGTTCTGGTAGCTGCAGTCGTAAATAAAAACCGCAAGTAGGAGCGCACGGCGTGCGCCCCTATCAGATAAGCGGGTTTGGTGACCAGTTTTGCGTCAGTCTTGACCTAGTGATACCGAAATACCACCGCCATACCACCGCAATACCATTGAACGGTAACAGTATCAATCCGATCGACTGTCTCCAAACCTTTCCAACAATTCCTGACGGGACAAGTTGGACAGGTTAAGCAGCACCTGAGTACGGTCTGTGATCGGCAACTGCATCAAAGGCTCAATTGTCCGGGATAATTCGAGATCAAGAGTGCCAAACCGCCCTGCTAGTAGATTTTCCACCATCAGGCGCTGTCCGTCTAAATTTCCTTGTTCTCTTCCTTGCTCTAAGGTTTCTTCCCGCCAACGCAAATAAGCTGGTGATAAATTCATAATTAACTCCCTCTCGTCTTCAGTTAAATCTTCACTTCCCTCTATTTTGATGCGCCAGTTGGCTAGAATCTCTAATATGTTGCCCCGTAAGGGGTGTCCGACCGGTAGTGCTAGCAACTCATTAATGGCTTGGCTTTGAGTCTTATCCCGTCCCAAAATTCTTAACCAGAGGGTTTCTTCGGTAACAGGTAGCTGGTTAATGGCTACCAGGGCTGTGTTGAACCACTCAGGCAAAAAGTAAACTCCTGCAACCCAATCACCGGAATCACTAAGTTTTGCACCAAAGCCGTTCAACAGCTGGGCTGAACAGGAAGGAGACAAAATCCATAAACAGGGCAAGTCGGTTTCACTGACAGGGTTTTGCTCTCGTCGTGCCTTGCGGTGCAGGTCACTGTAGAGGGCAAACAACTTCAGCAGGCAATTACGCACTGCCATAATTCCTGTGGCATTGCGGAACGGTTCCAACAAACAAGCAGTTGATGCCATCTGACCGAGCAATCCGATGTCCTGCGGTGCTGTGGATTCAGAAGCTGTTGGTAGAAACCAAATATCGACTTGACGAACTTCACTGGTTAGTTCTCGGCTGACTTCTACCTGACCGTGAGGTGTTAACAACTCCGTTAGATACTGTTTGGCAAATTGATCATGAGGCTGTCGGGTCATTAATCCTAACTCTTTGGGGTTGGTGTTAGCTTCTAGCAAAAGAAGCCCCACAACGAACATGCGCAGCATGAGTGTGGGATGAATTTTGCACAAGATATTTATGTAATAGGGAACAATTACGATTGAAGATCGCCTATAATAAAAGAAGTAGGGAAGACAAATTAAGAGCTAACCGCCACCTACTTACTAAAAATAGAACTTATTTATTGTTCCGGCGGGTCGGGGCATCCCGGAGAGGAAACCTTAGAATAGGGCAGCCTTAATCATAAAGTTTTAACCCTTTACCCATAACCGACTAACCATAAAGGCTGCCCTATTCTTGCGGTAACTTCTGACCGTGTCGTTAATAAAGCTTACCGAATATCCGTTCCCGTTAGGTGGAGTTGGTAAGAAGCCCACACTGTAATCTTTGATGAGCGTGTGGGAGTATGTCACTAGCCTTTCACAGCTGGTCTGGCAAAAAACAGATCCCATGGATCTTGACATTTGAGACCTTTACCCCTTTACCCAAGCTAGGGGAACTTCCCTTGCGCCCCTACAAGCAAAATGATGTCTCAATCTGCCGTACAGCGGTAAGGGCAGAATAACTTACCCCAGCTGTTCCTTCCCCTGGATGAGTCGAGTCTCCTACTAACCACAAACTTTTGCAGGGTGTGCGAGTGGCAAAGCCAAAGGGCCCAAAGGTGGGTATCCGTTGCCCTATCCCTCCCACAATGCCTTGTTCTCTGGCAGTATAACGGGCAAAGGTGCGAGGGGTTGCTGCTTCTTGGTGAATGATGGTCTCTGGTGTTAAATCAAAGTATTGACTAAGACGTGCGATCGCATTTTCTGTATACTCTTCCTTTAAGCGGTCATAGTCTTGCTTGGATCCCCGCCACCACATGGCAGCATCGGTAAAGGATGAGGCAGTAATGGTAGCTTTTCCCTCTGGTGCTCGTCCATCTCCTGGCTTACTAACCGAAATAAACAAGGAATTATTCTCGCCAATTGGTCCATCGTAGTCATAGAGAAACTGAAGATGGGGAGGGCAACCATCAGGAATTGCACGTTTATCTACCCCAAGATAGATGACAAACGCACCGGATGGTGAATTTAACTTATCGACTCGATACTTATAGCCTGCCATCGAGTAGCCTGACATCGAGGTTCCAGGGAATGTATGTAGATTATTATCTAATAATTTGACTAGGTTTTGCACGGTAACGTTGGCAACTACCTCATCCGCTGGTTCTGTCCACACTTCCCCAGTTTTCTGATTGCGAATCCTGACACCAGTCGCTTTAGCAGCTGATGTTTCGATCTGTTCAACGGTGTGGCGCATTAGTAGCTTACCCCCCCATTTTTCCAGGGCTTCTACTAAGCGATCGCTTAACACTTGCATACTACCTTGGAGATGAAATAACCCTTGGGGTTCCTGGGAAACTCCTAAGGCTGTTGCTGCATACAACAGTGCTGTCTGATCAACATCGACTTGGGAATAAAGCTTCAGCTGCAAATCCAGAAAGGTTTTCAGACGCTTATTGCCATATAAGCCATATCCTCGCAACCCATCCGCTACGGTCATGAAGGTAAAGGGTAGGGTAATTAAGGTATCCGGACGCACTGCTGAGGTTAGTTGCCACAAGTCCCATAAATTACGAGGTGGTAGCACTGGGTCACGGGATTGGAACTTCCAACTGGCATTGAATAAGGTTGCCATCAGTTGCCAGAAGGGTTCACTACCGGGAAACTGGTGTTCTCGTTCTCTTTTCCATTGCTCCGGGTTCCGCCAGATATTAATCGGTTCAGTTTCACCAGGAAGAAATACGGCACAAGCAGGGTCACAGGGGGTAGCGGCTGGCAGGTCTACTTCCAGTTCATCAAAGATGCGTTTGTGAATGCCACCAGGTTCCAAGCCAGCTACCTGGGTCGCGCCCACATCGAAGGTAAAACCCCGACGTTTGAAGGTAGAGGCGCATCCTCCTGGTACTAGGGCTTGGTCTAGTATTACAACATGGTAGCCTCGGCGAGCGAGGAGTGCTCCAGCGGTTAGTCCACCAATTCCTGCACCGATTACTACTACTTTTTTCTGGACTTTTTTCTGCGGGAATTTTTTCTTGGAGTATTGTATCTTACCTTTACCGCCCTGAGTGCTTACCATGCTGCTTTATTTGCATTTCTTAATGTTTCTTATCATAATTCTACCTTGAGTCATGGTGTTTGGGAGTGGGGAGATGGGGAGATGGGGAGATGGGGAGATGGGGAGATGGGGAGATGGGGAGGTGGGGAGATGGGGAGATGGGGAGATGGGGAGATGGGGAGATGGGGAGATAGGGAGATAGGGAGTGAATTCTTGTCTACTGTTCCCTGTTCCCTGTTCCCTGTTCCCTGTTCCCTGTTCCCTGTTCCCTGTTCCCTGTTCCCTGTTCCCTGTTCCCTGTTCCCTGTTCCCTGTTCCCTGTTCCCTGTTCCCTGTTCCCTGTTCCCTGTTCCCTGTTCCCTGTTCCCTGTTCCCTGTTCCCTATTCCCTGTTCCCTATTCCCTTTGCTATATCAAAAACGCGATATCAAACCGAAAGATTACTATTAATAAATAGTGGTCAATTAGTGATTAATTTAATGACTTCCAGTTTGCTCAATACTCCCTCCCTCAATGCTCCGACTGTTGAAAGGCTACCGAATGGGTTAACCATTGTGGCGGAGCAGATGCCTGTTGAAGCTGTTAATCTGAATGTTTGGATTAATGTCGGTTCCGCAGTGGAATCGGATCAGATTAATGGTATGGCTCATTTTCTGGAGCATATGGTGTTTAAGGGCACACCAAAATTGCAAAGTGGTGAGTTTGAGCGGCTGATTGAGCAACGGGGTGCGGTAACCAATGCGGCTACAAGTCAGGATTACACTCACTATTACATCACTACAGCTCCTAAAGATTTTGCCCAGCTGGCACCATTACAGCTAGAGGTGGTACTCAATCCTAGTATTCCTGACCATAGCTTTGAAAAGGAGCGCATGGTAGTTTTGGAAGAAATTCGCCGTTCCCAGGATAATCCCCGCCGCCGCACCCATAGATGGGCAATGGAAACTACCTTTGACCAGTTACCCTATCGACGTCCTGTGCTTGGACCTGCCTCGGTGATTGAACAACTCCAGCCTCAACAGATGCGTGACTTTCATGGTAGGTGGTATCAACCAGGGTCTATGACTGCCGCAGTGGTGGGGAATTTGCCAGTGACGGAATTAATTGAAATTGTCAGCAATGGATTTAGTCAAGCACAGCCAAGGCCGAGAGAAAATAGAACAAATCTTCCCCCTGAACCAGCTTTCGAGAAGATTGTCCGTCGGGAGTATGTGGATGAGTCTTTACAACAAGCGCGGCTGGTGATGGTGTGGCGGGTGCCTGGTATACCTGAGTTGAAGGAAACCTATGCTTTGGATGTGCTGGCAGGAATTTTAGGACGAGGTCGTATGTCCAGGCTGTTTAGGGATTTGCGAGAAGAACGGCAACTGGTTACTCAAATTGGGGTTAGTAATATCACTCAGCGGCTGCAAGGGGTGTTTTATATTTCTGCTAAACTGCCAGCTGAGAATTTGGCAGAGGTGGAGAATGCGATCGCAAAACACATCCATCGCTGTCAGACAGAATTGGTATCAGACTCAGAGATTGCTCGGATTCGTACCAAAGTGGCCAATCAGTTTATCTTTAATAATGAAAAACCAAGCGCTCGCACCAGTTTATATGGTTACTATTACTCCCAACTAGGGGATTTAGAACCAGCACTGAATTACCCTAGTCATATTAAATCAGTTAGTGCTGTTGATATCCAAAAGGCTGCACAGCAGTATCTGTCTCCCCATGGGTATGGTATTGTGATCGCAAAGGGAACAGCGGATCTGGGAACAGGGAGTAGGGAGTAGGGAGTAGGGAGTAGGGAATCGGGAATCGGGAATCGGGAGTCGGAACCCACCCCTAACCCCTCCCAGGAGGGGAACGGGAATCGGAACCCACCCCTAACCCCTCCCAGGAGGGGAACGGGAATCGGGAATCGGGAATATGGCATCAAAAATTACCACAATTCCTAAACGGATTGCTATAGCATCAAGCCAGTAAAAAAGTGGGTGCGTTAGGGACGGGCTCGCCAAGACGCAAGCCATAGCAAGTGTTGGGACAGTCCGTCCCGTAACGCACCACCGCGTCAAATAGCATGCATTGAGATGCACCCGTTGGTGCTGAGTTGATTTTACAGTCAACTATCAACGGTCAACACATTCCTTTTTTGCTGAATTGTTGCTGAATTCAAAATTATCTATAGCATTTATCCTACTATCCTACTTATAAGGTATAGTCAATTTTATTCCTCCTACTCCCTGTTCCCTACTCCCTACTCCCTACTCCCTACTCCCTACTCCCTACTCCCTACTCCCTCTATGTGGAAAGAAATTGCTGACCAGATCAGCCAAGTCACCGGTGAAACCTTTGAGATTAACCAGCGCCAATCTGTTAGTGGTGGCTGTATTAATCAGGGTTATGCTCTGGTCGGTAAGACTAATAAGTATTTTGTTAAACTCAATGCTGCTTCTCAAGTCTATATGTTTGAGGCCGAAGCCCTGGGTCTCAAGCAGATGGTGGCAACTCAGACTATCCGAATCCCCAAACCAATTTGCTATGGTACTGCCGTGGATTGTTCTTATATTGTCTTGGAGTGGCTAGACCTTGGTGGCGGTAACAGTACCGAGTCTTGGGTAAAAATGGGACATCAGTTAGCAGCCATGCATCAGGCTGCTACTCCCCAAGGTTCAACCGAGATGGGTAAGTTTGGTTGGAATCAAAATAATACGATTGGTTCGACACCACAAGTTAATCAATGGATGTCGGATTGGGTAGAGTTTTTTGTGGAGTATCGCCTCGGTTATCAGTTTCAGCTAGCACGGCGTCGCAGTGGTCATTTCCCCAAACAAGACCAATTACTGGCAGAAGTTCCTAAATTACTGGATCATCAGCCTCAACCATCGTTAGTACATGGTGATTTATGGGGTGGTAATGCAGCTATTACGATGGCGGGAGAACCAGTAATTTTTGACCCAGCTACTTATGTAGGCGATCGCGAAGTTGATATTGCCATGACCGAATTGTTTGGTGGTTTCCCAGCAGCATTTTATCGAGGCTATAACGAGGTGTGGCCCTTAGAGCAAGGTTACAAACGGCGGAAAAACCTCTATAACCTTTACCACATCCTCAATCACTTTAATCTGTTTGGTAGTGGTTATGAATCCCAAGCTAACCGGATGATTGATCAGATTTTGAGGGATTAACTTAGCTTGAAATAGGGAACAGGGAACAGGGAACAGGGAACAGGGAACAGAAATCAGGTTTCTAGCTTTTTAATAAGAGCAATAATCATTCGACTCTCTTCTCGAAGCAAAGAACTAATCAATTCTAGCTCTTTTTGATTAGATAATCCTACTCTTTGAGATAAAAGAATATGTGTTTGTAATTCGTTAATTGACCCTTGGGCAATGTTCAAAAATCTGATATATTCAGGTGTTGATCGTCTTCCGTACCCCTCTGCTATATTAGCTGGAATAGATGCTGCAGCTCTTCTTATTTGTTGCACCATACCATATAACTCGTCTTTAGGAAAGAGTTTAGTCAAAAAATCACACTTTTCTGCTATATCCATACCTTTTTGCCAAATTTTTAAGTCTTTAAAATCATGTATTGCTGACATTTAAAAATCTCTCAACTTACTCCTATTTTCATTGTTACCCGTTCTCTGTTGCCTATGGATAGAGGTTTCTAGACTAATGAGGTACACAGGATTTTTTCTCTATTCCCTGTTCCCTGTTCCCTGTTCCCTGTTCCCTATTCCCTGTTCCCTATTCCCTGTTCCCTACTGAATCTCTAGTTAATTTGACTCTCAATAATCTCCTCAATCATTCCCTCCAATTCACCCGTAGGAAGATTGAGGTCATCTAGTGTTACCTGAAATTGGACATAACGTTCATCTAGGTCAAAAGCTTCTTCTAGGAAACCAGCAAATCCACGGGCTCGTTTGTCTATTTCTAGGAAAACTTCTAAGTCTTCTGAGTAGAGAGAAAAAATGATTTCCAATTCATCCAAGCTACCCTGATACTTACCCATAGGTCGAAACTCGAACTCTTGGACGAATGGATATCTACCCCCAAAATGAGTATTGTACTGACAATCGATTTCATGAAGTTGAAACCCTAGGTTTTCCAATGCCTCAAACACTGCTTGCATTAAGGGGTGTGGATGTACTTCAATGTAATCGGTGTCTTTCGGGTCAACAGCAATGGGAATATCTAAGCCGGTACGTAAATATACTGGTTGGCTGGTTAATGTCAGTGGTGTTTCCTCTGGCAGGGGAAACGAAAATGGAATAACTATTTCCTCTTTTGCCTGCAAGTTGAAGCGTTCCGAGAGGCGATATTGCATTAATATGCACTCTTCTGTGACCGAGGTATCTTCTTCTTCCCGCAGGTATTGGGTAGCCAGGTAAATATAAATATCATCAATTTTCTGGGAAACATCTCCCCCAGTAATATAAACTTCCCCTTCTACCATTTCCCCAGGAGCTAGGGAATCAAAGTACAAACGTGTATCTACCTTTGCTGCTCCAATGCCAACCTGAGCTAATAGTTTTTTGAACATAGATTCTAGTTTTGTAGCTAACTTTGCTACTAGCTTAATCTATGATTCTGGAGTTTTAGGGAGTAGGGAGTAGGGAGTAGGGAGTAGGGAGTAGGGAGTAGGGAGTAGGGAGTAGGGAGTAGGGATAAGAAAAAATTTCATGTACCTGATCAGTATGATCAACGATATCAATCAAACACTTAGGTTGCGCGATTGACCTACTGCCACGCTACGCGATTGACCTTTGGTCACGCTACGCGAACGCAGTTTAAAATTACAACCAGGATTCCACAAGTAATGCTCTGACCTGCTGCATCCGCTGAAAATCGCTATCCGCTGAAACGATGGTCAATCCATGGCGCAATGCAATCGCAGCAATCCATAAATCGTTATCACTAATCCCTATTTCTTGAATTTTGGTTTTTCGTCGCTTCTTTCGGTCTTTCGGTCCAAAATACGGCAATATCTCGGCTTTAAATTGACCATAGATATCAGCTGTTTCATTATCTACTGGATAGATATAAATACCTTGAAGAAAGGCTTGTACTCGTGCTATATTTGTAGCCTTTTGTTGGGAATTTTGAACCATGAATATGAGTTCCCCCCGAACAATAGTACAGGTATAAACTGGTACATTACCTTTCTCCCACATCCGCTGAAGTACGGCTGGATTGCCTGCAATTAGCAAACTACAATGGTTAGTATCCAGCAAATACATTATTCAAACGCCACTTCAGAGCGGTTTTCATAAACCAGGCGAAGACATTCTTCTAAGTCATCACCCTCCCAGGTTCCTGCGTATTTCAATAGAGACTGGGCAGTAGACCTAGGAGGAAAAGAGGTGGGCTTGTCGGGAGACTCAGTGTGTGGTTGATCAGACAGAACAATAACCCGAACTCGTTTTCCAGCTAGTTTTTCCCCTTGGTCAATAATCTCTTCCCAGGTTCCTTCTAATTCTAAGGGGTCTGCGGTCATAGATTTTCTTGAGTATGATCATCTCTGTAGTTTACTCGATCTCGAACCCCTTCACCAGTATTTATATTTATAGGTCTTAACATACTCTCGAAAAGAAGGGATTGAGCCGCTGAGATTGGTTGGACTTGAAACAGATTAATTGGGGTTGGGGACAAATACAGTCAATCCGTTGGGAATACATTCAACTTTGATCGGAGTTGTTCCAATGACTTCTCCATCCACAACCACCTTCTGAGGGGGATCTGTGGCGATTTTGATACTGTGGGTTCGGACATGATGAATATTTTCTTGGTTGGGGTTCAGGCGAACCAAGGCGGCACCGAAGGCATTGACCATTGATGTGACCGCCTGAAGTTTTGTGTCTACTTTGGCCATGGTGACATCCAGTAACCCGTCGTCGTAAATAACTTCACCCATTCCTTGGGCTAAAACTGAGGTAGGGGGAGCCGCGTTAGCCACAGTGATAGCCCCTACCTCAACTCGATAGATCTGGTCTTCAATTTCTACAGCCGCATCAAATAGCTCTTGTTCATCCAGTTGTTGCCATCCCGCTACCAGATAGGCCAGTACCCCCCACTGATCCTTGAATTCTCGGCTGGCTTTATCCACCATTTCTGCTTCAAAACCAATTCCGGTTAATAAAATCATGGGGGTGTCGTTACAGCGAGCCGCATCAATCACTTTGGTATAGCCTTCGGAAATGATGCGACAGGCGGCGCGAATGGGCATTACTGTGCCACCAATGCCCAACGCCTGACAAAAGGCGTTAGCAGTTCCTCTGGGAATAATGCCGAGGGGAATATTGGTATCAATCACCTGACTGGCAACGGCGGATACGGTGCCGTCACCGCCAGAGGCAATGATCAGATCGGCGTGGGCTGCGATCGCCCGTTTGGTCAATTCTTCCGCCGTAATTTCTAGAGTAGTTTGATGGATCTCGAGATTGAAATGGCCACCCAGCATGTTTTCAATAATGGTCAATTCATGATCGGAGTCTCCTTGACCGGCCACTGGATTAAAAATAAGGTGAGCCACTTGGGTTCGCGCTAGGGCACTGATGACCAGTTCTGCAGTAGCTAAGTTGGTGGCGATCGCTACATCATGGGCATCACAAATCCGTAACAGAGGCTGAATATCAGGTTCATGGGATTTAGCATAGAGTGCATCGATGAAGAAAAACACAGCACAGACCTTTCCCTCCGCCACCGCTGCAAACAACTGGGCATCTCCACCGATAGGACCAGGGAGTAAGCAATCAACCGGTAAGCCAGTGGAGTTTTGAATCTGTTTCCCTGTGTTCCCTGTAGCAATTAAGGTGTAGCGAGAGAAAACGATTTGGTGGCCCTTGACAAATGCCACTATATCATTTTTCTTGTTGTCGTGGGCAATCAGGGCAATAGTTGCAGGCATACTACTGTACCGGAACTCCAAACCGAAATTCTCAAAGGCCAATGGCCAAATGACCTAGTATTTCCGTTATTGTAAAGCGTTTATTCCAGTTGTGTAGTCAAGCTATGGATAACTCGATACTAAGTTGCCGTCAAAGGTAAAACTTTCTTTTCCCCCGTATCTCCCTATATCCCCATCTCCCCATCTCCCCATCTCCCCATCTCCCTATCTCCCTATCTCCCTATCCAATCAATCTACTATCTTTGAATCCAACTCGGTATAAGTTTCTTAACATTCCTAGATAAAAATACAACCCGAAACATAAAAGTTTACAAAAAAACTATTGACCTTTTGAATTACTTTATGGTAGGTTTGTATGTAATCAGAATTTTTTTGGATATTCTAGTTTTTTCATCTTCTAGTCTTTAGCTTTTCCTTGAGGGGAAGGTTTTTACTAACTTTTTCTTCCCCATTTTTTTTTGCTTTTTTTTAAGCTATCAGCTATCAGCATTCAGCATTCAGCATTCAGCATTCAGCATTCAGCATTCAGCATTCAGCATTCAGCATTCAGCTTTTAAATAAAAGAGATAAGCTAAGCATTCGGCGTTGCTGAATTAAGGAATGAATGCGCGATCATTTGGTTTTACTAAAGCCCCCTAAATCCCCCAATTCTGGGGGACTTTGATAGTTTTGTTCCCCCCAGAATTGGGGGGCTAGGGGGGCAAAACCATACGCATAATCAGCAACGCCAAGCATTCAGTTATCAGCTTTTCAATAAAAGAGATAAGCTTTGGCTGACGGCTGACAGCTGAGGGCTGAATGCTTTCTCCCCTACTCCCTACTCCCTACTCCCTACTCCCTACTCCCTACTCCCTACTTCGGTACCGACCAAGAACGCACGTGACCTAAGGTAACTGGCACCAAATCAATCACATCAATGGTGAAGCGATAGATTTTCTTGGCTCTGCGACCATTATCTGGGTCAAAGAACTTCAGTTTAACATCCCAACAGTTGCTATCGTAACGACAGAAGGGACTCTTCTCTACTTCAATACTATGGAGTTCCATGCCTATAGCTACCGCTTCCGAAATACTTTCGGCGGCTTGAAAGGCATTAATAGCGGCATAGTTGATGGCGCGATCGCGGTCAGCTTGTCCTAAGTTCCGTAGATCATAATAGACCCGATGTAAAAATGCCGTCAAAGACTTCCGGATTGCCGCTTCATCAGCATTTTCCTGTTCCTGACGAACGGCTTCGATGGCATTATCCACTAAGGTGTTGATTGTCCAGCCGTACATGCCCCGGGGACTATAAAGCTTCAACACCGGCAGCTCTTGTCCAGAGAAGAGTTTGACGGTTTTCCGGCTCAACCGTCCCGCCATACTCACCCGTTCTATATACTCCTCATCGTTTTCTGGCAATGCCTCACTAGCCAGCATATCCTGCAAGGTGGCGTAAGTATCATCCGCAAATGCCCCCACCGGTTCCAGGGCATAAATGGGCGTCAGTTCTAGGTTCAAGGTCCAAATTAAAGACTTGGCTTCATAGAGATTCTGACCCAGATAATCTCCCATTTGCCTCGCATCGTAGGGGTTGGAGGGAACCATTACCCCGTTAACCTCAACCGGTGGCATTAACTGCTTAAAGGAATCCCGCCTTGCTTCCGTGCCGAAATCATACCCCACCGTTCCCATCACATAGACCAGGTTTGAGCTAGCACTCGGCACAATATTATTGGCTGCAGTAGTATTAGCAGTGATATTATCAGCAGTGATATTATTAGCGGTGATAATATTAGCAGTGATATTATTAGCGCTAACCCCATCAGAAGATAAGGTTAATTGATTGTCTGTTCCTGTATTCCCTATTTCCTGTTCCCTATTCCCTTCACTTTCTGATACTGTTACCGTTAATTCTTCGACCCTATTCCCTATTCCCTGTTCCCTGTTCCCTTTATTCCCTATTCCCTGTTCCCCATTCCCTATTCCCTGTTCCCTATTCCCTTCTTGAGACGATATAAAAACAATCGTACTTTTATCCTCTGAGCCTTGGCTAGTAATCTCTGACTCTTCACCTTTGGCTGCTAATTCTTGTCCGGTAATTAACTCAAAGGCACCGGCAATATTAACCTTGCCCAGCAAACAGCGTTCTGGTTCTTCTACTTCTTCCGGGTCGCAGGGAATGGCACTATTGGTAATAGCAGCACGAATCGCTTCCGCATCGGGAGCTGCCCCTTGTTGTAATTGCAAACTCATTAACAAGGCGGAAATTCCGGTAATTACCGGAGCCGCACAACTGGTTCCTTTTTTCCGCACTGCTTTATCGCTTCCCGGTTGTGCCCCCAGAATATTGTGTCCCGGAGCCAGCACCCCTTGTTGATTATACTGGCCACCGAAGTTACTGAACTTGGCCGGTTGACCATTATCTTTGTAGGCTCCAACGGTGAGTACTCCAGGCAAAACTGCCGGAATACACCAACATTCCCCTTTATCATTACCACCAGGGGCAACCACCAGAACGTTATTCTCCTGGGCTTGACGCACTGCTTTTTCCAACAGTTCATGGGCGACACCGGATTGGGTTGGGTGACAGGCGGCGCAGTGAATAATATTGGCTCCCAGTTCCAAAGCTTGATTAAAGGCATGAACTAGGTTCAGGGGGTTGATGAAGTTCTCCCCATCCCGAGCAATGGGAATATTAATGCCTCGGCAACCAGGGGCAATGCCTTCAACCGGAGAGCCTGGTTGTCCAAAAATGGTACTGGAAATATGGGTGGCATGGAAATCGCAGAAAATCCGATGACGAATCCGGTCATCCGGAATAGCGGCTTTGAGCTTATCTTTTTTGGTGTCGTCGTCTAAGTCATCTAACTGATCAATGTCTCGGAAGACTTTAATCAGATCCGGGTCAATTTCAATGTCTTCTGACCAAAAGGGGGTAATTTGACTCAGCTTTGCCCCCTGGAAACAGGCTCGGTCTAAGTCTACTGAACCATCTAATACTGCGATCAGAAGGCGAGAATCACCGGTGGTGTGGGATTGGAGTTCGGTGAAGCCGGGGATGGTGGAGAGGTCGGGCATTTGTTTTTCGTTATGGATGGGGAGTGGGGAATCGGGAGTCGGGAGTCGGGAGTCGGTAGTCGGGAGTGGGGAATCGGGAGTGGGGAATCGGGAGTCGCGGAGAATTTTAACAGAAGCAACGGGCAAGATGCCCGTTCCACTAAGAGGAAAATTTTAACAGCAGCAACAGGCAAGATGCCCGTTCCACTAAGATGGTCATTCTACTACCAAGATGCCTATTCTACTACCAAGATGGCTGTTCCCGAAAAATCCTACCATCAAATAGTCACACATTGACTCCCGATTCCCGATTCCCGATTCCCGATTCCCGATTCCCGATTCCCGATTCCCGATTCCCGATTCCCCTATTTAAAACGAAAAACCCCAATAGCTGGGGTTTCTCTATCGGAATCACAACATTTGTCAAAAAAGTCTCACCACGGCAAGCATCGAGCAAAAACCCTACCGTGCCAGGTAACGGAAGACCCCGAAGTAGCAAGGGTTTCCCGCAAATTCATTGCGGCCAATCGACCGCCCAGCACTGAAAAAAAAGACTTTTGACATAATTTCAGAAAACTGTGATAGAGTAGTTTTACTCGTCCCCGTCCCCCGCAAAAGGCGCACACACATCCGCCGCACACCGACATGACATGAACTCCGATGGGGTGATTGACCCACTGCCCAAGCCGCCCTCCGTCAGGGCTGTTTCTTCCAAGCCGGGGATGGGCTTAGCTGTGGTGGAACGTACGATGGGAGATTTTTGGCCAGGCAAGAGTTTCTTCTTTCCCATTTGCTTTTGCTCCTGTTAGATTTTGTTTGTTACAGTGCTTAGAATACCATTGGGTAAGGGCGGGGAGTCAAGGGGGGTTTACAATTGTTTACAGTGGGAAATTAAGAATTAAGAATTAAGAATTAAGAATTAAGAATTAAGAATTGGGAATCGGGAATCGGGAGTCGGGAGTCGGGAGTGGGGTAGAATTTTAACGGGAGCAATGGGCAAGATATCTGTTCCACAAAACTTTGAACAGCCACTATAAAAAAGACTTTTGATACAAATTGCCGCTTCTTTGATCGAGTGAGTCTTACTCAGTGTCGTCCCTTACCGCGAAAGCCTAACTCTCTGTCTCTTTTGGCGGCGAAGCGAAAGCCGGATAACTCTACCAGCGAGCGATGGGCCTCCCCTGCCCATCCTGTAGTTAGCGGAGCTTCGGACAAGCCGGGGATGGGCTTTGCGGTGGTGGAACGTAGGATGGGAGATTTTTTGCTAGGCAAGAGTTTTTTCTTTCCCATTTTGTGAATGCTCCTAATAATTTTTTCATGAATTAAGAATTAAGAATTTAGAATTAAGAATTTAGAATTAAGAATTAAGAATTTAGAATTGGGAGTCGGGAGTGGGGGAGATGGGGAGATGGGGAGAATTTTAACAGGAGCAACAACAGGCAAGATGCCTGTTCCACGAAACTTTGGACAGCCACAGGCAAGATGCCTGTGCCACGAAACTAATAGCAGCCGCTATAAAAAAGACTTTTGATACAATTTGCCGCTTTGCATGATCGACGAATTCTTACTCAGCATCGTCTCCGGCAAAAGGAGGGCAAGCATAACTATGCAGTGTTTGACACTGTTGGGCGGGTTGGAGCCCTTGGGCTTGCCCGTCCCATCCAGTGGTCAGCTCGGTTTCGGTCAAGCCGGGGATGGGCTTAGCTGTGGTGGAACGTAGGATGGGAGATTTTTGGCAAGGGAGTAATTTCTTTTTGCCCATTGTCGTTGGCTCCTCTTTGTTTTTAGTTATTACTAGTGCTTAGAATAGCATCTATTGGGAGTTGGGGAGATGGGGAGATGGGAATGTAGAATGTAGAATGTAGAATGTAGAATGTAGAATGTAGAATGTAGAATTGGGAATTGGGAATCGGGAGTCGGGAGGAGGAAGGGTGGGGAGCAAGGTGTTGGTGGGCATTGCCTATTTAATTGCTCGCCGTTCAATAAAGATCATGTTCAGCAATGCCCACCCTACGAGTATTTATGCTGTTCCACAAAACTTTGAAAATTATCCCCAATTCTAATAGCCCCTAACGCATTTGCCACGCATCTGGGGCGCGTCTAATATGTAGCACCGCCAAAACTGTAACGCGATCGCCATCAAGGCGATAGTAAACGTAAAAAGGAAAACGCCTGGTTGGTGCTCTGCGAACCTTGGATTTGACTACTGTGTAAGCCTCTGGATATTGAGAGAGTCGCTCTACGACAGTTGTGATTTCTTTTAAAAAGCCTAATGCAGCTTCTGAACTTTTCTTGGCATACCATTCGGCTGCTACATCTACATCTTCTTCTGCACGAGCATCAAAAACAACTTCAAACCTATTGTTCACCGTACTTACGACCCAACCGTTGCTTTACTGTTGTCCAAGGTTGCGATCGCTCAGGGTCATGATCGGCTAATCGTTCCTGAACAATATCCATATGCCACTGTGGTGCTATTGTGTCATCTGCTGGCTGAGATATGAACCAATCCCAAAGGTCACCAATATAATTGATTTGCTCGGATCTATTCAGTTTATCAAAACCTGTTGGCAAAGGAATTTGCATAGGTTAATAATATTTACTAATTGGGTGAGGGACAGAGTCTTGGGTTTTAGGGAACAGGGAACAGCGATGCAGCGCGGTCTTGGGGGTTTCCCCCATGACCGCGCTGCATCAAGACGGGAATAGGGAACAGGGGAAAAAAGAAGAGGCAATAGGCAATAGGTAAACAATCTTGTGTACCTCATTATGATTGTAGCGCTATATCATGTTATGATCACTAGCCTTATTAAAAATATTCCCCATCTCCCTATCTCCCTATCTCCCCATCTCCCCATCTCCCCAACTCCCCATCTCCCCATCTCCCTATCTCCCTATCTCCCTACTCCCTACTCCCTGTTGTAAAACTGCTAATACAGTGCCTAGATCTCCGGATAATAAGGCAGATTTGGCCAGCCACAAACCAGGGAAAATTGTTGAAGTGAGAATCCCTGCTTGATCAGGTTGCAAGGCAATATATTTACCCTCTTGTAGACAGAACCAATCCAATTCTTGGTCATACACTCGCCAGACCAGATACTCCTGCACCTGATTGCGGCGATAGACATTCAATTTTTGGTGTAGATCATACGACGCGCTACTGGCCGCAATTTCAACAATCAGTTCCGGTGCCCCTTCGACATAGTCGTCGTTACTGATAGTAGATTGTCCATTCTCCTCGATGCGAAGCAGAGCATCGGGTTGGACTTCGTTGTCAGCATCTAGACGCACGGTAGGATTGTCAGCGACTTGCACTTCTGGAGTGGCTGCCCAATAAACTCCTAACCAAGCCATAATCCGGGCATGGGGATCTCCGTGTTGCCTAATACGCACTGGTGAGGGCATATAAACATATCCTTCGATTAATTCAGCTTTTTTGACCTGGGGCATAGCGGCGTAGCGCTGCTCAAATTCAAAACGGGTGAGTTTGTCACCGTTTTCTAGAGGGGGTATGGTTAAGGGAGGGGTAGAAATAGTCATAAAGCAGTTTGCAATTCAATTAGGTACAAAGTTTTGGGTTTTTAGGGAGTAGGGAGCAGGGAGCAGGCAAGAGGCAAGAGGCAAGAGGCAAGAGGCAAGAGGCAAGAGGCAAGAGGCAAGAGGCAAGAGGCAAGAGGCAAGAGGCAAGAGGCAAGAGGCAAGAGGCAAGAGGCAAGAGGCAAGAGGCAAGAGTGCGATCGCATAAGCGCGGAAGCTGAGGCCAAAAGGCCACGCTTTGCGAACGCTTCATCGCGTAGCGTGACCAAAGGTTAATCGCTTTTTGAGTTTGTAGGGTGGGCAAAAAAAGTTGGGTTCTTTTGATTATTCTAGATAATATAATTTTGCCCACCATACTTGAATTCTATGGGAACTTTTGCCTTTTGCCTTTTGCCTTTTGCCTTGTCAACACCCACGGTTTATGAGTACCAAGTTTGTAGGGTGGGCAAAAAAAGTTGGGTTCTTTTGACTATTATAGATAATAAAACTTTGCCCACGTTACGATTAATTTTCTGGAAATACTAGCTCAATGCATAATCAGTGAATTGTCGTTTAAAAGGAGAATGGAAGCCAATCACAATATCTGTTTTAGGCACTCCCAATTCTACTAAACGTTGAGCGATTACTTGTTCTGTATTATTCTGTTGAATGTAGATTTTGCCATCAATAATATCCAGGTGAAGGATAGACCCATAAACCCAATGGTCTTTTACCCAACCCACTTGTAGCAACAGGTAGTGATGGCGTTCGATATCTAGAATTGTCTCTATGGGAACATAACCCGACTGGTGTAGCTCGGCTTGCTCACGAATAACGGTTTGGATGATTTCAGTGTAGTTGTTTATTGCCATTTTAGAAGGGAATCGGGAATCGGGAATCGGGAATCGGGAATCGGGAGAACTTGTAGTTGCGTAGGGTGCGTTAGGGACGGGCTCCCCTTGATTTTATCGGTAAGTAGTGGGACAGTCCGTCCCGTAACGCACCACCGGGTGAAACAGCATGCATTTAGATACACGCGGTCAGAGCTTGTACGGTGGGCAAAAAAAGTTGGGTTCTTTTGACTATTCTAGATAATATAATTTTGCCCACCGTACTTGAATTCGGATTTTTTTTTAAACTCAATTTCCTCTAAGTTGTACCTTGTAGGGTGGGCAAAAAAAGTTGGGCTCAAATCAGTATTGTAGAGAATGAAACTTTGCCCACCCTACTTGAATTCGGATTTTTTTTTCACTAGCCAATAGCCAATGGCTGATAGCTGACGTAGCATTCATATTTGCTGTTTGGGTGGTGCGTTACGGGACGGGCTGTTCGAACCCGGGCGTTGAGGCGCAAAATTAGGGTGAGCCCGTCCCTAACACACCCTACTGGACTGGCACTACTGGACTGGCACAGTGGTGCGTTACGGGACGGGCTGTTCCGATACTTTTTAGCTACCAAAATCTACAAAAATAGATTTTAGCTCACTAATGCAAGCTGATTTCTCAGCCAGGGGGTATCTCCCAAGGCATGGCCGTAGGCCACGCTGCGCGAACGCAGAAAGATGCCACGAGCGCCGTTGATGTCTCGGTCCATTACCTGCCCATCAACTTTAGATTTAATTGTCTTACTTCCACCAATATTAACCATTTCACCAGTCCAGCTAACTGTCTTGCTGGTGTAGGCTTCACAGACATCCACTACTATCTTTCCGGTCTCACTAGCTTTATGTTGTAAAAACTCTTTAAACCGATAATGAGCAAAATTAAGCATATTGCGGACAGTTTTAGATCTAATTTTTCTACTTCCCTTCTTAGACATTTGAGCTGTTTCAAAAGTAGGAAGCAGTATTACATCAAAATTGTCAACAAGGAACCTAGCTGCTTTGTAATGAAGTTCATTTATCAGGTTTTGAATCCTAATTATCATCCTTCGAGCAGCTTTTATCATTCGGCGTTTTTGTCCGCGTTTAGCTTTGCTGATTTTAGACAGTAGAGTATCTAGATGCTGACACAGCCTTTGGATTTGGGAAAAGTCTCCATTCCCAATTTTTCCAACGGAAGTCTCACTGAAGAAAGTTAAAAAGGTTCTAACTCCAGGGTCTAAAGCAACTACTCGCCCTTGGTTTTCGGTTTTCTCTTTCGTTGCTTCGTAAGGGACTACTAAATAGTAATCCCCATTATGACTAGTTAGCCTACAATCTCCAATGTTGCTGGGAAGAGACTCTGTATAGGATATCTCCCCTAGCTTAGTGTGATAGACGCCTTTCTCTGATACTGCCGACTTTGGGATATAACAAGACTGCTTCGGGTTTTTACGAGATCTAAATTTAACCCGATTTATTTGAAAAGTTTTCTTGTATTTTTTCTTTGCCTCCCGGACGGCGGTGCAAGCGTCCTTAATCGCTATAGACTTAATTTGATAAGGTACTGACTTGCACCATTCCGGTAGATCATTTAAGATGTCAGTCTTAATAGCTTTCCAGTTAGCTTTTACTTCACCGCTCTGGAGAAGCTTGACTGTTTTATTGAAAACATAACGGGACACTCCAAACCATTTACGAACAGTATATCGTTGTTCAGAGTTTAGGAACACTCGTATCTTCTTTGATTTTCTTCCCGTACTTTCTGAGTCCGTGGATATGCCGCGAAAAGACGTGAATGATTGAGAGAATATCTGCGGTAAGCTCGGATTCGGGACAACTTTCAGACTGGTCGAGAACCAAGATTTTTCCACCGTTGAGACTGACCAAGTACTCAATGAGTTCAAACCCAAATCGGCTGAGTCGGTCTCTACAGGCAACAACAAGCGTGAGTTTATCTCCGCACACAATTCGTTCCAATATGGTTTTAAGACCTTTCCTTTTGTAGTTGAGTCCTGACCCGATGTCTTTGATGATTTCCGCTTCCGGGAAGAGGGAGTGGAGGTAAGGGACTTGGCGGGCAAGATCGTCTCGTTGTTTGTTACTACTGACTCGACAGTAACAGATGGTGTAACAACGCAATCTGTCAGACTTTGGAGCTTTTCCAAAACGGAGAAGATCTCTAGAGTCAAAGAGTCGTGTTCCGCCAGGGGTTTTTTCGCATTTGATGGTTCCATTATCCGCATACTTCCGTAGAGTGTTCCCCGACAATCCCGTAAGTTCGACCGCCTTACGTAGAGGAACTAGTGCCATGGTTATAATCTAACACATTTTTGTAAATAGTGCTAGATTCTTTAAGATTTTATTTAACAGTTGTTAGCCCCGGGCGTTGAGGCGCAAAATTAGGGTGAGCCCGTCCCTAACACACCCTACGCAGCTGAATGCTTACAATTCTTCTTCTATAGGCTCGCCGTGATCAAAAATAATGATAAATTCGGCATCGGGCATCAACCGTTTCAAAGCCTTTAAATGTCCCTCTGCATCGGAACGCTTGCGGAAACGAGCAACAACGACCCGTTGCATCTTCGATAACAGCCTAATAATAACCCATGGATGTAGGCGTTGATGGTAAGACATAATCAATGTATCTCCTTTTACTGGGGGACCAAGAGCCAGCCACACCGGCCTCGCAAAATCCGTTGGCTGGCTCTTCCCGTGGACGTTTAACGACCACGATTTTATTTTAGCACAAAAAATCGATTATTATAACATATTTTTTAAATTTTTGTAACAAATTGGGAATAGGGAGTAGGGAGCAGGGAGCAGGGAGCAGGGAATAGGGGTAGTGGGTTTAGTGGAGGTAGTGTGTGTAGTGGGATAGTTGGGATTAATTAGTGCGATGCTTGGAGCCGCTACGCGATCGCATCGAGCCGCTAAGCGATGCTTGGAGCCGCTACGCGATCGCATCCACGACCATATCCCAAACTCTTCCGTTTATTCCCGATTCCCGATTCCCGATTCCCGATTCCCGATTCCCGATTCCCCTTGTCAATTCTCTTTTTTTTCATTAAACTAGTAGTATCGGAATAGTTTAAAAGGAGATAACAGATGAACAAGTGTGTTGGTACTACTGAAGCCGCATCTTTATTAGGAATTTCTTCTCGGCGATTGCGCCAACTTCTAGAGAAGGGTCGGGTTCGGGGTGCTTATAAAAGTGGGAAATTCTGGATTATTCCTCTGTTCAACCATTTGCCACAAATTACCAAAGGTAGCCGTGGACCGAAGGGTAAATGGCATACCAGTCGTCCCCCGGCTTTAGCTAAGATTAATGTCAACCGCAATCACATTGGCTCGAATATGCACAAAAGCCGGGAAGAGCGGAAGCCAGTGATTTCAGTAAAACGAAAGGGCACCAATCTCTACGGCAACGAGGTGGAAATCCTCGGTCCTTGTAAGATTGTCTATAATCCCGATCATCCCCTCGATTGTGGCGCTCGTCTGTGGATCGAAACTTTTAGTGATATTCACTTCATTGGTGGCAGTTTCCCGGCTACTAGCTGAGTTCGGGAGTCGGGAGTCGGGAGTCGGGAGTCGGGAATCGGGAGTGTGGGAGGTGTGGGAAGTGTGGGGAGATGGGGAGATGGGGAGATGGGGAGATGGGGAGATGGGGAGTGAATTCTTGTCCACTGTTCCCTGTTCCCTGTTCCCTATTCCCGATTTCCGATTCTAAATTCTAAATTCTAAATTCTAAATTCCCCCATTCCCGATTCCCGATTCTAAATTCTAAATTCTAAATTCTTAATTCTACTTGGTGGTGCGTTACGGGGCGGGCTATCCTAATACTGGCTACGAAGTGGAAAATGAGGGCAAGCCCGCCTTATCACGCACCCTACATTCTTAATTCTTAATTCTAAATTCTAAATTCTTAATTCTTAATTCTTAATTCCCAATTCCTACAAAATCATCGGTATCGGATTAAGTTGATCTTCTGTTAACGGTTTCGCCAACAAGCCTAACTTAACGGGGACATCATACAACCGACCGGGGGCGAATCTTGCCCAGAAATGGCGCATCCCTGGTACAATCACCTTGACTACATTTAAGCCAATATCCGGGCGGGTTTGGTCTAGAACTAGGGTTTCCATGCCTGCGGATTGGGCAATTTTGACACAGGTCATGACATCCTCATAAATATCATCACTCCACTGTTGAGCATAGTCACTGTAAAGCTTGAGGGGAATGTCAGGATTGGGAATTATGTAGGGATGGTCTTTGCGGTTTAGATTATGCTTATTCCATTCTTCCCAAGCCCCGGTTTCACTGGGTTCCACGTCATCCACATAAAATCCCAGTTGGTTCATCTCTGTGACTGCCCGTAAAATGGCAATCCTCGGATCCAGATGGGCACCAAACCCGGCAATAATCCCTTCTTGTTCCTGATCGGTGCGGGCTGAGATGGCAGCAAAGGCGGGAATGCCTAAATCACTGGTAATATCCAGCACCCACAAGTCACGTTTGCGATCGCGGTATAGTTGTTGTAACTCTACCAGATAGGGGTCATCAAAGCTGGCTAAATCCACTCCCGGACATTGCAGGGAGTTGTACCACCAAATAGCCACGCTATCCCGTTCCACCAATTCCATAAACCCCTGCAAAATCGCTTCTTCCAAGGTATTGCCAGCAGCATTGCCATTGGAGTCACCGGAACAGAAGTGATGATCCTTTGATGCAGGATAGTTGTAATAACAGAAGGCGGTGGGCAGATAGCTATGGGTTTGTGTCACTAAAGACCAAACTGGTGTCCATTCAATCGCTTGGCTGCTATCAAACCGTTGGGGAATCCAATTGTGATCGACTCGGGCTTTGTTCAAGGTTTCTCGGTGAGCGTACTGATACTCACTAAACTGCATCACCTGTTCGGGAGCAATAGCTGTATCTCCCAACTCCCCTAAGGTAGAAACAATCCGGGGTTCATCCCCATGATAGATACTGGAATAGCGTTCAACGGCTTCACAGAACCCACTGGCTTTGGCTTGACGGTCAGTTTTGCCTTTGCCAGCACTTTTATGACCCAACAGACGACGCAAACGGTTCAAATTATTGGTGGCAGCACCGTAACTATGAATAGCATGATAGGTATGGAGCAGGGCACTGTCTGGGTCAGAGGAACGGACTAAGGCACTGACAACTCCGGTGATGGGACTAACCAGGTGTTGGTAGCGTTTCAGGGTTTGATCGGGAGTAAACGCACGATGTCCGCCATCGGTAGTGTATTGCTTTTTACGATTAACTAAGCTAACCGGTTGATGAGCGCGATCGCTTAAAAGTTGCGGATTCCCACAAGCAGCACATTGCGGGCGATGGGAGAGCTGATGGGTTTCAGTGCTCAGGTTAGTTTGATTGAGGGTAATCACTTTCCCCACCAACGTGGCCAAGTTAGCTGTTTCCTCTACCCCCAGTTGCACAATCCATTTAGCCACTTCCGTGGTAACTAAATTCAGGCCAGTCTCTAAGGTAGAACTGAGAAAAGCGTTAGAAGTAGGCAAACACCCGGTCACCCGACCAAACTCAACACTTTCTCCCTTAAGTTCCCTTGCTTGCTGGGCTTGTTCCCCCCAGGATTGGGGGGTTAGGGGGGCTTGTTCCCCCCAGGATTGGGGGGTTAGGGGGGCAGGTTGATGCGCGTCCCTGTTCCCTGTTCCCTGTTCCCTGTTCCCTACTTCTGCAAGTCTCGCCTTTCCCTTCTGCTTCAGCACCGACGCTTCCACTTCCCGGTTGCCCCGCAGACGATGGGCCAAACATTGCCAACAGCCAGTTATTCCCGGTTCAAAGATCGGACCAAACCACAACAGTCCTCCGATTGGTTTCGCCAACAGCCAGGGTTGGTTAGTATCTAGGGCGACTTGATTAATCTGAGCTAGTTCCGGTTGTAGATAGTCATCGGTAAGCACTACTAACAGGGTGGGTAACTCTGTGACTGGGGGTTTCCCTGTCCAGGGTTGGGTTTGAATGCCAACGGTTGTAAGTTTATCGGTCAAGGGTTGAGTTGAAACATTGCCCACAGCAGTGACATAAACTACGACTTGCCGCAAACAATCATAAGCAGTTTGGGGTTCTACTCCCAGCAAACTCCAGAAAGCAGCAGCAGCGTCTGACAATTCAGGGACTTTGGCCGCGATGTACCCTTTGTCATACAAATTTTCGATCACATAAGCCACCTGGTCTCGGTCAGCGTGCTCGGTCAGTCGTTCACAAATTTCCTCGTAGGTATACTGACCATCCAGCAGCGGCATCAGATGACAGTAAAATTCCCCTGTTAAAGCGTGGGTAGCGTTTTCTGCCAATAGATAAACATGATTGGGTTGAATAATTTCAACGCGATAATGGGGACGGATTTGTAAAAGTGGTTCCATGTTTCAGTATCAAACCTTGAGGGATAATGCCCAAATAGGAAAGGTATCATAAATAGTGAACTGGAAAGCCATCTGTTTATGTTTCTTTACTCTTCTCCTGTTCCAAATTAGTACAATGGTAATACTTTAGACCCTTTGATGACTATGAGTTCCCTCCAAATTACAATACCCGATGAACGTTTGCAAAAACTCCAAGAAATGGCAACTCGTCTGAATGTTTCTATAGAAGAGTTGGTGTTGATGAGTGTTGAGCACTATTTAACTCAGTCAGAACTGTCTTTTAATGACGCTACAACATACGTGTTAGAGAAAAATGCAGCACTTTATCGCCGACTGGCCTAATGCGTTATCTAACCTAATCCTGTT
Organism: Moorena sp. SIOASIH; assembly: GCF_010671925.1. Lineage (GTDB taxonomy): Bacteria > Cyanobacteriota > Cyanobacteriia > Cyanobacteriales > Coleofasciculaceae > Moorena. The sequence goes on from NZ_JAAHIH010000004.1 coordinate 397,694, forward strand.
CTACCATCTGCACTAATTTGCCTAGAATAGGTTCGATGGGAGGGAGTAAATATTCCGCCAGATCTAGGGTTACTGTTTTTTCTTCCAATTTCAGAAATCGCCATAATGTACCAGTGGTTACGGCACCGTAAACCGTTGCGATTGGCCGTAGGCCACGCTCCGCGAACGCATTACCGTTACCATTATTCTCCTGTTGGTTAAACCGAGAAGCTGCTACCATGGCAGCGATACACTGTCCTAATCCCCCTTTCAGGTCTTCTTTTTTAGCTTCTATAATAATGGCTACTGGGGCTTTAACAAATAACTGTTCCGGTGACCGACTAATAATAAAATCACAGGTGCCATTTAATCCCACTTCTGGATCAACAGTAAACTCTTCACCAGAAAACAAGCTAACCTGGTTTTTATGGAATTCTCTAAGTGCCAGTAATACTGGACAGATCAAGAGTTCTGATCGCGCTTTTTCCGTATTCAATGCGATCGCTAGTTGGTAATTCTGGGTGATAAATTCGGCTAAATAAGGACTAGGAGAAATTACGCGATCGCTATCGCTTTCAAAAATATTCCCTTGTTCGATTAAGGTTAAGTCAAAATCCTTGACTACTTTTTGAATGGTAAATTGACTGTAAGACATGAGCTAGGTAAGGGAGTAGGGAGTAGGGAGTAGGGAGTAGGGAGTAGGTAATCGGGAATCGGGAATCGGGAGTCGGGAATCGGGAATCGGGAATCGGGAATTGGGAATCGGGAATCGGGGGTAAAATATTGTGTACTTGATTACTATTAAAAATGGGCTTATTGCATTTTTTTACTATTTTTTTAACTATTTCCTGACATGCTATACTTTTAATGCGATTGGCCGTAGGCCACGCTACGCGATTGACCGTAGGTCACGCTACGCGAACGAATTCAAAACGCTGTGCTATTCAGTAACAATGAATTATTAGGTAAATTCAATTTTGTTATCCCGACTAACGACTCCACTTTGCAGGGATATTTTGAAGACTAAACAACGTGATATTTACAGGAGTAAACAACCTTTGTGTTGCTCTTAAAAGGTTGTACGATTGCTCTGAAAGTAATACCAGCCCTGGAGTTGAGCGGGTATCGGCTTTACTTCTAAACCTCGGCAGGGAGCTGATGATTCTCTAGATATTGCTCATAAGCATCCTTATCCCCAGCAAATGAATCGACAGAGATTTGGCGCTCTGGCATTGGCTTGAGAGGGGCGTTGATGGGACTGTGTTTGCAGTAGCAAATTACGACCATATCGAAATCCATGTCAACGAGGATATCTGGTGTGTAGGTTTCGACCCGTGTAACTTCCCAATCGCTTTGACGGTAATGGGTTGATGAATCTGGATAGTTAGGATCAACAAACTGATCAACTCGAATGAACTCTGGCGGACGGTATCCAGGTTCAGGCAGCGCCTTGTCGGAGCAGTCGTAATGCTCGAATAAAGTTTTCGTCAGAGAGCCAGAGTGGGCATATTTGCGCTCTTTCCATCCGGGTTGACGCTTTTCAGCACGAAAGACAATCCATTTACGCATTAGTCTTCCTCAATTCATATTATAGCAATTATCATAGCTATGAGGTACACAATTTCGGGATTTTAGGGAACAGGGAACAGGGAACAGGGAACAGATAAGAGGTAATAGGGAATAGCGATGCGCTGCATCAAGACAGGGAATCAATGTCAAAGAATAGTGTACCTCATAACTGCGATAAACGCTATATACAGGTACCAGGCTTTATAATAATTCATTTGATCTACTCTTCACTTCACATTTAAGCCTTTGGCTGGCTTCGTTTCAAGGTTTTTAACAACGCTGCATAACTACTCCCGACTCCCGATTCCCGACTCCCGACTCCTCACAGGGGTAGGTTTTTAACAAAGACGTGAGGTGTGGGGTGTGGGGTGTGGGGTGTGGGGTGTGGGGGATAAGAAAGCGATGCAGCTTCGGACCCCTGTTCCGAAGCTGCATCGCTTATTCGTTGTTTTCCTTTTCCTCTCCTTGTGATCCGCCCCCGACCGGTCGGGGGTTGGGGGTGGGGCAGGACCCAAATGTAAAAAACCTACCCTTGTGAGACTCCCGACTCCCCACTCCCGATTCCAAATTCTAAATTCTAAATTCTAAATTCTAACTTCCCGACTCCCGACTCCCGACTCCCGACTCCCCTAATCTTTTGCGGAATTGAATTATCTACTGGTGTATACCGTTAAAGAAACGAACATCGATTCACCAAAGGTTTCCATCGTGTCCACTCCAGTTGAACCATGCTCTCCCCAAACCCTCGCTGAGGCCAACCTGCAACCGAGGGGCAATGTTTATCCCAGTCCGATTACTTGGCGAGACCAGATTCTATACTTTCTGCTACCTGACCGATTCAGTGATGGGTTAGAACTAGAGCGGAAAAAATTTGACCGTAGCAATCCAAACCAATTTAAAGCCAAAAATAAAGGTGACTGGATGAGCAAGGGGAAAACCTTTCAAGGGGGTACCCTCAAGGGAATCGAAAGTAAATTGGACTACTTGAAACAATTAGGTGTAACTACCCTTTGGATTGGTCCAGTTTGGCGACAACGGATTGAACTAGACACCTATCACGGCTACGGGATTCAAAATTTCCTAGATGTTGACCCCCGATTTGGCAGCCGTCAGGATTTACGGGATTTAGTGGATGCTGCCCATGAGCGGGAAATGTATGTGATCTTAGACATCATTTATAACCACAGTGGGAATAACTTTTTCTACAAAGACGAGAATGATAATCCTCAGTCTACCCTTCCCTACCGTTTTGAACCCCCTTATCCATTTCATAGTTGGCGTTCTGGCACTGGTAAAGCAATTCCCCAAATCACTACAGAAATTGATGGGGTATGGCCTCAAGAATTTCAAAATATTGATTGGTACACTCGTGCTGGTCATATTAACGAATGGGGTTCAGACCCTTGGGAAGATAAACTGCATCCGGAGCTAGAATTTCGCCGAGGGGATTTCTTTGATTTAAAAGACATTAATCTCGCTAAACCGGAAGTCTTAGCAGGGATTATTAAAGTCTATCAATACTGGATTGCCCTAAGTGACTGCGATGGATTCCGCATTGATACCGTTAAGCATATTCCTTGGCGAGTTTCCCGTAGTTTTTGTGGTGCTATCCGGGAATATGCGGAATCCATTGGTAAGGACAACATCCTACTGTTGGGAGAGGTAACGGATGGGGCTCATATGTCCCGCAACTACCTGGAAGTATTTGGTCGCAACTTGGATGCTGTGCTTGATATTGGGGAACCAACAAAGCGATTAGCACAGATGGTAAAAGGATTAACACCGCCTAGGGAGTTTTTTGGTCAATTTGAGGAGCATAATATCCTTGGTAGCCACCGGGAAACTGGACGGTATCATGTTTCGATCTTAGATGACCATGATATGGTCGGACGCGATCGCAAGCATCGGTTTGCTGCTAATAACTCTATTCCTAGTAAATACCAGCAAATAGCCCATGCGGTAGGGGTGCAACTGACCACGTTGGGTATACCCTGTATCTATTACGGTACTGAACAAGCATTTGATGGCACAGAAAACCGCCATGACCCTAGTGTTGAACCAATCAATGAGTATGGCAACATTTCCAATAGCGATCGCTATATTCGTGAATCGATGTTTGGGGGTAGCTTTGGGGCATTTGAAACCAGTGGCTGTCACTTCTTTGACCCAGACCATCCCACGTATCTCAGAATTTGTGCGATCGCAAACCTCCGGAATCGACAAGACCTGATTGGCAAAACCCTACGTGGGGGTCGTCAATACCTCCGAGAAACCTCCTATCTCGGCAAACCTTTTGCTATTCCTGATGCTGGAGAATTAATTGCCTGGTCAAGGATTCTGTACAATCAAGAAATTCTGGTTGCTTTAAACACCCATGGCACTGAAAACCGTGGTGCATACGTCACCATTGACGCCTCACTACACCCCCACGGGTCAAGCCTTACTCTGCTCTACAACAGTTACTGGAGTAACTCTCAATTACGCCATCCACCCCAGAATCAAACTGTAATCGTTCAACATGACCAGGGTAGGGCAACGGTCAGGATTGAATTACCGCCTAGTGGCATGATGATTTTGGCCTAGGTATTTTACCGGAAATTATTAGGGATTGTAATATTTTGCTCGGCTTACGGGGTGAGGGGTTGCACCCCACATTGATTTTGCTATACTGAGATCAAGTAGATACACCCTGATGATCGAGAGAGTCACAAGCACGGCTCTCTATTTTTTTTTTGAGAGGGCTTAACAGTTATAATGGTGCTTGAATTCAAGGGTTTGAAGGGAACTGGTGGTTGCTGCATGAGTGCGTACGCTTGATCAGAATCATTAAGCCTCACCAAAATATTAAGTTTTGTAACATTTTGCTTCCAGAGAGGGGTGAGGGGTTGCACCCCACATTTATCTTGCTATACTGAGATTAGTAGATGCACCCTGATGATCGAGAGAGTCACACGAACGGCTCTCTTATTTTTTTTTGAGATGCCTTAACAGTTCTTTACGTGTTTGAAGTCAAGGGTTTCAAGTCAACTGGTGGTTGCTGCATGAGTTGGTAAGCTTGATCGGAATCATTAAGCTTCAGCAAAATATTAAGTTTTGTAACATTTTGCTTATTTGGAGGGGTGAGGGGTTGCACCCCACATTTATCTTGCTATACTGAGATTAGTAGATGCACCCTGATGATCGAGAGAGTCACACGAACGGCTCTCTTATTTTTTTTTGAGAGGGCTTAACAGTTCTTTACGTGTTTGAAGTCAAGGGTTTCAAGTCAACTGGTGGTTGCTGCATGAGTTGGTAAGCTTGATCGGAATCATTAAGCTTCAGCAAACTATTAAGTTTTGTAACATTTTGCTTATTTGGAGGGGTGAGGGGTTGCACCCCACATTTATCTTGCTATACTGAGATTAGTAGATGCACCCTGATGATCGAGAGAGTCACACGAACGGCTCTCTTATTTTTTTTGGCTATACTGTATTTGCTACCGTGCTTAGTGGTCGGTTCAAGTCGAGGAGTCGAAGCAAAGACCAATTACTGAACACAACTTGTCATGGAAGATCAGGAAATCTATCAGTCTGTTGTTAATTCTCTTAGGTCTGCTGTCGGTCTGCTTGATTTGGAGCAAGACTCACCCTTGCGAAAGGATGTAATTGCCCTGTGCGACCATCTAGAAAATCCCACATTTCGGATTGCTGTCTTTGGTCCGTTTAATTATGGGAAATCAACCTTGCTCAATGCTTTGCTAGGAAAGCGCACTCTGCCCATTGGTCTAATTCCCACTACAGGGGCTGCGATTCATATCCGATATGGAGAAGAATTGCATACTCGAATTACCCTCACTGATGGCACAGAAATTAGTGAAAATAGCACAGAGGTCCTGAAGCGCTATGCTATCTTAGATGAGCAACGGTGTATGCGCTCTGATGTCGCTTCGGTAGAGGTTTACTGTCCCCATCCCTTCCTAAAAACTGGTGTAGAATTTCTGGATTTACCAGGAACAAATGACCGAGAAGCTCAGGATAAATTAGTGCGTGACCAACTGCTAACGGCAGATTTAGTAGTTCAAGTGCTGGATGGTCGCCAGCTGATGACCTTGGGTGAGCGGGAAAACCTGAGAGACTGGTTAATAGATAGAGGAATCAAGACTGTTGTTTTTGTAGTCAATTTCCTGAATTTATTAGAACCTAATCAGCAAAAAGAAGTCCAGACTAGGCTACGGTTTGTAGCGGAAAGTTTTCGCTCGGAATTACCGAATACTCTGAGTAATTTGTATCGAGTTGATGCCCTACCTGCTTTGAGAGCTAGACTAAAAGGATTATCTGATCAAGCACACACCACAGGATTGGCGATGTTTGAATCAGCACTACAAAGTATGGTAGCTGCTCAACGGGAAAAGACAACGGTTCGCCTGGATCGTGTGGATGCGATCGCAACTCAGGTTAAAGCAGCACTACAGTCTAAAATCCAAGTCATCAACTCAGAATTAGAAACTGCCAAAGAGAAGCATCAGGCTAAACTTGAGCTGCAACAAAAAGCTCAGAAATTGATTAAACAAGGATTCCAAGCCAGTATTTCTGATTTCGAGAGTTGGCTCTATTTGCCCAAACTGTTAGAACGGTATCAATCGAAACTTGCCACAGCACTTCAGCAAGGGGAATTTAGCACTTGGCAAGCACAATTCCAACAAGACATTGATGGATATCAACAGGCAATCCAGGAATGGGTTGATAAAGCTTGTGAGTTTTTTGAGCATCAGTCCCCTGGTAAGCTAATCATTTCCGTTCCCGATACTCCCCAAGTTATTATACCTGAGCCTCCCGACTCTTCCCAGGAGTTAAAGAAAGTTATCCCAATTGCTCTTTCTACTGGAATCCGTTTGGTTTTAAAAGGTAAAGTGGGCGCAGCTATGGCTGGAGGAGCTAGCTATATCCTCAGTAAAGGGGCAAAGAAAGATAAGTCAGATTCATCCCCTGACTCTTATGACCATCAAGTAGCCCAAGCCTTAAGTGATGCAGCTCAGGATTATCTTAGTTGTTTCAGTACTGACGCTTTTTCGATGGTGCGTCAGTATCAAGCCAAGGCAGAGAAAGTGATCAGTTTGCCAAGAAATCAAGAACCACAGGATGTCAGCAGCCAGGTTTATCAGCTACAGTTATTAAATAGTGTTTTGGAAAGGTTGAATTAAGAATTAAGAATTAAGAATTAAGAATTAAGAATTAAGAATGTAGAATTAAGAATGTAGAATTAAGAATTAAGAATGTAGAATTAAGAATGTAGAATTAAGAATGTAGAATTAAGAATGTAGAATTAAGAATGTAGAATTAAGAATGTAGAATTAAGAATGTAGAATTAAGAATGTAGAATTGAGTGCGTAGTGGCGTGGCAAGCTTAAAATAGTGCAATAGATTTTTGCTCCCCATATTCCCGCGCCCGGGCCCCGCGCCCCCGCCCCGCGCCCCCCACACCTCCCACACCCCCCACACCTCCCACACTACCCCATCTGTTTCTAATCCAACATTTAAGGCTTGCCACGCCAGTAGGGTGCGTTAGGGGCGGGCTCCCCCTAATTTTACACTTCGTAGCCAGTATTGGGATAGCCCGCCCCGTAACGCACCACCAAGTATAATTAAGAATTAAGAATTAAGAATTAAGAATTAAGAATTAAGAATTAAGAATTAAGAATTAAGAATTAAGAATTAAGAATTAAGAATTAAGAATTTTCCGTCCGCTTACAAAAAATGTAGTAATATCGTTCCAAATACCTTTGTCCGTAACTAAAGCATTAATTTCGGCTACATAGTCAGCCTTGGCTTGTTCTAATTGTTTTGGCTCTAGTTGCTGCAGTGGCCAACACAGGGGATGTTTTAAGCTACCGTCCCAGGTGCCTTCTACGTCACTTATCGTAATGTAGCTGCCAAATTGCTCGCACTTAATTTTAATATCTTCAAAGCCTGCTGCTGTGAGCAGGGAGTAGCATTTTTCTTCATCTCCTGTTACATCGCTAAATATCAAGGAAATTCCGTATCTTTGGGCAACTTCCTGGAGAATAAAGCCAGTAGTAAAAGCGGTTTTGGCGAAAACACATAACCCAATTAAGCCTCCTGGTACGAGAAAACGTTTCCATAAGCGTAGATTAGCAGGAACGTTAGTCATTAAAGGCAGGGCTGAACAACATAACACTCTGTCGAAACTGTTGTCAGGAAAGTTTAGGGTCTCAGCATCAGCTTCGATTAGCTCAATATTAGTCAACCCTGCTGCGGAGATCTTTCGTTGAGCTTGATTGAGTAAACCAGTAGAAATATCTACTCCCACCACTCGACCATCCTGACCAACTCGTTTTGCTGCTTCAATAGCAACTAAGCCAGTTCCGGTAGCAATGTCCAAGATTTTTTGTCCAGGTCTGATATCAACATGTTCGATTAGACCATTAGCAAGCCGAGGATGGAAATCTCCATTATCGTAAGAATTGCTCCTGTTATCATAGATAGTAGCAACTTCTTGTTTGAACTCACTTAGCTCAAGATTATTGCTCATCTGATTTTGTATCTTTATAGTTAATGTTAGCATAAGCCGTCAGCTGTCAGCCGTCAGCCTTGGCCGTTGGCCACGCTATGGGAATGGCTGATAACTGATAGCTGATAGCTGATAGCTGATAGCTGATAGCTGATTGCTAATATCTTAATGCTTTTGATCACAAGAAGAATACTCAAGGGGCAGAAAGGCTAAACCAAAGAAGCTCTTGGGACAAGGCACGATATGAACTAATTCTCCAGGAGGATTCTTGCGATGACGATCATTGGATGTAAACTCAATGGTTCCTGTTGCGCCATCGGCACTAAAATCAGGACTTGCTAATGTTTTCTGGATACCCTTACGTGTCGGTTTATTTGGAATTTCTAACGCCTTAATCAAGGTACGAGTGGCATCATAGGTGGTAGCTGTGCTCGGATTTACTGGTCCATGCCACAATTTCATAGTGTCTTGAGTAAATTTTTGGTTGGGACTGCTTCGGGGATGCCAGGGAACAAATAAAACTACTTTCTCCAATAGCTTTGAATCTCCGATGCTTAGAGTCTGGGGACTATAGAGATTCCATCCCCCTACTATCAAATTACGACCGTTGTTAGCTTTGATTAACTCAATGGAATTCTCCAAAGCATCAGTGATTTGAGCATCTGGGAATAACACCAAGGCTGTTTCCCCATATTTCCTTACTTCCTCTAGGGCTTTATTGGGGTTGAAGTTACGTTTGGATAAATTATACTCTCGGACTTTTATGATCCTTCCTCCCTTGGTTTCAAATTTTTGTTTTAATTTCCGCCAACTATCGCTAGTAACTGGGCTTTGAGGAGTGTAAAAAACTGCTAATTGGCGTTGACCTATATTAAGTAGATAGTCAACTAAACTATCAGTTTCGTCTTCAGTAGTAGGTACAGTCCGAAATAAAAAATTCCGAGGGTTAGTTGTGAGTTCTGTTGTCATGGCATAGGGAGAAATCAATACCAGCTTCCCATTTTGATAAGTATCTACAGCGGCAAGAGTTGTTTCACTAGTCCAGTGACCGATGACTCCTAGAATACTCGATTGCTTCACCAATAAGCTTGCTCTTGCTTTCGCATCTTTTTCACGATTGGCATCATCAGCAATTACGACTTTGAGTCCGATGGTATTATTAATCCCTTTGCGGTTCAGGAAATCTTTACCTGGAAATTGCTGAATCAGTTGGTTATCGACTTCAAAGAGTCCCAAATTAACTTCAGTTTGAGCTTGGGCAATTCCTCGCAGAATTTCTTGAGCAGCATTGGCATCTTTTACTGATTGATTCGGGGTATCAATGATGGGAATCACAACAGCTATTGTATAATAGTTTTTTCCTTGAGCTTCCAGTAGCGCATTATTCAAGTAAATTAAGGTTTCCGGATCCGCTCCATTCTGTTGCCAGGATTGTTTAAGTAACTCAAAAGCTGTTTTATAGTGAGCTTTTGTCCAAAAGCAATTCCGAACTTTTTTCCTGGTTTCTTGACGCCAAATTCCTAAATAATTTCTGAATGGCTCCTGACACTTGGCTAGTAACTTCACACTCCGTTGCTTGAAACGTGGAGCAGAGGTTGTATCCAGTATCTCTTCCCCAGAACTAATCTTGTCTCCTAGCTGGTTAGGTTCTGTGGCAAGTTTATAAATTCCGTAAATGCTAACGATCGCAACAGTAGCGAAGGCTAATTTTATCCAACGGTTTACTAAGGAACGTGACACTGGCCAACGCCAAGCTTGTGCTTTAGGATGGTGACAAATCACTGGTAACCAAGTAGCGTAGGGTAATTTTTTATCTAATCGATTCTCTAGATAATGCAGTCGTTTTCGTGCTACTTTAACTGCCTTATGGAGAGACTTTCCTTGAGAAAATTCTTCCAGAAAGAACCTGAGGAAGGTCTGGGCAACTTCATCGGGCACTGGCTCTTTCATAATAATGGCTTGTGGCATTTGTAATTTAGCTAGAGCATTGGCTAAGCCTAAGCCATCACAGCTATTAAATATCGCTAGCTTCAAGCCGTTTTTAATAGCTTGTTTGAGAGCTGGGATTAACTCATTAATGATAATACTGTCTTCCTGATTTATATAAATTCGACCGGTTTCATCATTACATTCGCTATAACTATGACCAGCAAAAAACAGAATATCCCAGCCTTCTTTTTCCCAAAGTTTTTGGTCTAACTCCTCTCGTGTCGGTTCTACTAGAAAGCAAGAGGATGAGTCTAAGCTAGAGACTTGCTGCCAATAGTTGCGGTCGGTTTCGATATCAATTCCGTCACTGTTACCAAGAATAGCTAATAGTCTGACTCGATTTCTCAGTTTAGTTTCTGGAGTTGGCTGGTATTCCAAGGGAATTAAACTAAATTCAAGGGATTCATGATTATTTTCCCATACATCCCACAGGTGCCATGGTAATCGTTGAAGCTGAGGATTATCGGTCTGAATCAATATCCGAGTATCGCGATGACGGCTTAACTCAGTTGTTAATTGATCTCTGACCTGGTCAAAGCCATCCGATCTAGAATTCAGCCATTGGTTAATATTGTTCCTTAACTCGTCAACCAATTGCTCACAGGATTTAACCGAAGAGATGTACAGTCCTTTGGGAGTTAAGCGGGGCTTTCGGTAAAAATACTCTAAATTACGATATCCTTGCTGCCAATCGGTGTATAGTTGATAAATTTCGGGGTTTGGTGCCAACCGACTCATAATTTTTCCTTCAGCTGACTTGTCTGTTGTTCCCCATGCCAAAGTGACTCGAATTCCACTGTCTAGGTCACCATCTAGTGTTAAAATAACTACTCTATTCATTTTTATTTATTGCCGTATTTTTGTAGATTGCCAGATCCAATAACCTACAGGAGTCTCCTTGACTCTGATTGATTTATGAAAATTGGGATGTTGATGATTAGTGCTCTTACTGCTTCAGGATTTACTAGGAATTTTAATCCTAAGAATTGTGAGTCAAGCAGCGCTTTGAGTTATCGGGCTATGGGATTCAGGCAACTAGCATACTTGATAGTATAAGGATTATACCATGTTTTTTATATTACCCAGAAATATTTAAACTATCTTCACACTCATTGGAAGCCAGACTGCCGCTCTTATGGTATGCGTAGTGCTATATCAGGCTGCTGAGAAATGCGATTGGCCGTAGGCCAAGCTAGGGGATTGACCGTAGGTCACGCTACGGGAACGCAAAATCAAAACACGTTTTCATAAAACCTTGTTTTTGGGCTGAATAGAACTATATGGGTAAATTCAGGTAACTAGCATTGTACAAGAAAACAGAAACAATGATGAACCTTCAACAAACCCAACTCTATCAACGCCTTCAGGCATTTTCTTTAGATGACCCTGATGCCAAATTTCCCTTTAGCAAGCGATTAGCTCGGGAAAATCAGTGGAGTCTTAAATACACTCAGCGGGTGATTGATGAATACAAAAAATTTGCGTTTCTAGCAGTAGTAGCTGACCATCCCGTCTCCCCTTCTGACCCAGTGGATCAAGTGTGGCATCTACACTTGACCTATACCAATTCTTACTGGGATGAATTTTGCCCAAACATTCTACAAAACCCCTTTCATCATCTGCCTAGTGGTGGTGGTGTCAGTGAAAAGTCTAAATTCGACGATTGGTACAGTAAAACCCTAGCCAGCTATCAATATTTCTTTGGGGAAGCGCCACCAGTAGATATTTGGGCACCTGCTGATCTTCATGTTAGTCAGGATATCAATTTTGTGCGGGTAAACCCTCAGCAGCACTGGATTTTACCTAAAGTTAGTTTACCTCAGCTTAGTTTAAACTCACTCCCCAACTTCAGCCTCAACCAATACGCGATTGTTTTCCTATTGTTCGTCTTGGCAGTAACAATCACAGGTTGTGAGTCATTAGCCTTAGTCAATAGCGCAAACCCACTTAATTTTACAGGACCATTATTTCTCAGGTTCTATCTATTGCTAACAAGTGCTGCGGTAGTCTTGGCCTACGGTTTACGTTGGTATCTACGAAAACCAACTTCCGATCCCTCTGGGAAATCCGTCTCTCTCGATCCCTATGAGACAGCCTATTTAGTTGGAGGTAAACAGCGAGCTGTCGATACAGCCATCGTTAACCTTGTGCAGAGTGGACATTTAAAACCTGTGCCTGAATACCGAGGGCTAGAATTAGTCAATCCTTTGGTTTACAAAAATGATCCCCTTGAGTTTAAGATTGATAATGGTGCTAGAACTGGTCAGACCATCACTCCGATCAGAACAGCCGCTAGATCCGCTACAAACCAAATACGCGATCGCTTAACCGATCTCAATCTATTACTTACAGAAGACCAAGCCAAATCAGCCCAGCAATATCCCGCACTTCTTCTGTTTGCTGTCTTGCTCCTAGGAATCACCAAGATTATAGTAGGCATTTCGCGAGATAAGCCAGTCGGTTTCCTAATCATACTGTGCATTATCACAGCCATGATTGGTTGGCGCTTTCTGGTTGTACCAGTAAACTGTAGTCGTTACGGCGATAGTGTATTAGGAAACCTAAGAGCTACCCATCGGATGCTGCGAAACTCTAAAGACAAGTCTCAACTAGCCCTGGCATTTGCTCTATTTGGTACTACAGTTTTAAACCAATATGGTCTAGAAGACTTGCAACACCTATTTAATCCTTTCACCAATTTTGGTAATAGCAGTACCAGTAGCCGCCGTAGCCGTAGCGGTGGTAGCAGTAATAGCAGTAGCAGTGGCTGCGGTGGCGGTGGCTGCAGTGGCGGTGATAGTGGCTCCAGTGGCAGTGATAGCGGCTGCGGTGGCGGTAGCAGCTGCGGTGGCGGTAGCAGCTGCGGTGGCGGTAGCAGCTGTGGTGGTGGCTGTGGTGGTGGCTGCGGTGGCTGTGGTGGCTAAACAATTGGCGTTGCTGAATAATAGAATGGTGAAGCAAAAACCAGCTATCACTATTTCTTTGGGGAAGCGCCACCAGTAGATATTTGGGCACCCGCTGATCTTCATGTTAGTCAGGATATCAATTTTGTGCGGGTAAACCCTCAGCAGCACTGGATTTTACCTAAACTTAGTTGGTTTTGCCCCCCTGCCCCCCAATTTTTCGGTGCGACCCGTGGCGAATTTAATTCGCCACGGGTCGCACCTCTGCATCGCTTGTATAGTAAGCTTTCTGATTTTTTTACCCTGAAATTAGCCCATAGCAGGTACTGAAGAACCGTGGTTTTTCAACGGGGGTTTTCAAATTGTTATGCTCCTTTGCCTGTTTTAGCCCATTCAAACTTTTTGAATGGGGTATCGAGTGGTGTTTTTGCAACATGATTGGTGTAATTACTCATCACCTTTTGTCCAATGCCCAAAATGACCAATAAGACATGCTCGTGTGAATAACCCGCAGCAAAAAACTCAGATAATTCTGATTCGCTCACTTCACCCCGTTTCCGAACCATAGAAAGCACAAATGTACGCAGAGCCTCAAGCTTGGTATCAGCAAGCGGTGTTTCGTTTCGGAGCGCATTGGTGATATTTTCATCAACGCCCATCATGTTGGCTATATTTGTATGTGCCGGCACACAAAAGAGACAACTGTGTTCGACATTGATCGATTGCCAGATTACTGTAAGTTCTTCTTTTGAGAGAATAGAAGATTGAAGGGCTTGATGTGCATCCAGATAAACGTTTAGAAGTGGTGGAGCGCCCGCCATGATTTTAAGCATACTGGGTACAAATCCGAATGACTTTTGAAGCGCAGCTAGTTTAGCTTGCGCGGCATCAGGAGCATTTTCTAGGGTATAGCGTGGAAAGTCTGTCATTTGTCTTATGTCCTTAATTCTTGATTTGAGTTTGTTGGGGTAACTTGTGGAGCTAGTGGCAGCTGTCACCATGTTTTATGGCGGCGTTACTCAGTGGCTGCAATGCTTCTAATTCGGTCTTCTGGCGCAATAGACTCAAACATCTGCTTAGCCTTCTCGATTGTTGCTCGGTCCGAAATTGTTGGATGACCAGTCTTGAAAGGAGGCTCCGGGTTGTACTCCAGGATCATCTCAGTCATCTGGCCCAGTTCCTTGCCAGCAAGTTGACCCACCATGGTCAGACCTATATCAACACCGGCAGTCATTCCTCCACCCGTGCAACGATTTCGATCTATCACAACCCGTTCGTGAACTGGAATTGCACCAAAGGCATCAAGGGTGTCGATGACAGCCCAATGTGCTGCAGCTCGATATCCCTTGAGCAAACCGGCCTTAGCCAACAACAGCGGGCCAGTGCAAACTCCAACCAACCAGCCTGCTCTTTCACCCTGAAGAGCGACAAAGTCGATCGACTCCTTGTCTTCAAGAATGTCAATGGATGGCTTTCCGCCACCTGGAACGAGCAGGACGTCGGGCTGTTGCGACGCATTCTTAAAGTTGCGATTAGCAACCATTACTACTCCCGAATCAGTCGAGATTGGGCCTTCAACTTTGGCAACAAACTCCGTCTTCGCCCCGGGAATCATTGCTAGCGGTTGAAGCGCACCGACAAGGTCGATTAACGTGAAATCATGATAAATAAGTGATTGGATTAACATGGTAACTCTTTTGAAGTTGGTTAGAATTCCTGAGATCTGGATAAACAGGCGATTGAATTAGCAAAGGTTCAGTAGAATACACGCTGGCAACTGACCTATATGTATGTAGATTTTCTAGTCAAAAAAATATGTCAGTCGTGGATGAAAATCTTCAACGCTTGACCGACAATTTGGGGGTCGCCCTCGAGTCTCGCCAGTAACAATGAACCTTCCGCTGTACTAACGAATCTGAGTGCTCTGTTTTGAGCATCGGTTTCTCCCATTTCCACAAACTGCTTGGTGAGCCAGGCTTGAAAATCCTTGAAGTAGACAATAAGGCGACTTCTCACCGCTGGACTAACCGATTGTAATTCTGCCGCCATCATCCCACACATACAAAACTTGTGTTCATCAATGTAGGCTTGAATAGAATCGACCAGTGCTTGCAAGCGTTGCTGGGGCGTGTCAAGATTTTCGTCGAAAGCTTCAAAGGCAGCCCTATGGACTTTATGCATGCGTTCCACCAGGGCCAAAGCCAGGTCAGCCTTAGCCTTAAAGTGATAGTGTATGCTTGAATTCTTGATGCCGATTTCATCAGCCAAATCAAGATAGCTAAAGCCATTGAACCCTCTTGTTTGGGTCAAGCGCTCAGCCACATCAAGGATTTTTGTTCTCGTATCGCTCATGACAGCCATTGTATCGACCTACATGTCTGTAGAATAGCACAAGTAATTAAAAAAAGCAAAGTGGATCAAAAGTTTTTTTTGATGCAGGGATTTGGGCGTTGCTGAATAATAGAATGATCTTAAGAGTAGGTGCGCGCCTCCAAGGCCGCGAGGGATTGCTCGCGGCCTTGGGTCGCACCTGTAGAATGGGCATGTTGCCCGTCCCTTGATCTTGTCGAGCGGGCAAGATGCCCACTCTACTCCTATCCATTACTTGACTGACGCAACGTCTACTCTTCCCCCTGAGCCGAAGTTACCTATTCCAAACTTCAGCAATCCCAACCTCACTCTTGCTGTTTGTAATCACAAGAAGAATACTCAAGGGGCACAAACTCTAACCCGTACTCCTGGTTGGGACAAGGCACCACATGCACTAAGGTTCGTGACGGATTCTTACGATTACCGTTAGAGGGTTCAAACTCAATTTTTCCCGTTACCCCATCAGCACTAAAATCAGGACTTCTTAAGGTTTTCTGCATACCAATAGGTGTCGGATTCTTCTGTTTTTCGATAGCCGTAATCAACACACGAGTTGCATCATAGGATAAAGCAGACGAGGAAGTTAAGGAATTGAAAGATTTTCCCCATAAGGTTTGAGCATCTTGATTAACTTCTGGGTTAGCACTATTTACGTGATGCCAGGGCACAGACACCACAACCTTCTCGAATAGATCGGGCTGTCCAAGTGCTAGTGTTTTTGGCCTGGCGATTCCCCAGGAACCCACTATCACATTACGACCATTGTTTTCCTTGATCATATCGATAGCATGAGTGACAGCATTGGTGACTTGACCATCGGGAATTAAAACAATAGCTGTTTCCTGAGTTTGCCGGATTTCCTCTATTGCTTGCTTAGCCTTAAAGTTCGGCTGAGATATATCATAGTGTTTGATATTGACGAGTTCTCCTCCTTGCTTAGTAAACTGCTGTTTAAATTCTTGCCAGAACGAGTGAGTGAATGGACTGCGAGGATTGTAAAAACCCGCCGCTTTTTGGTGACCATTTTTAACCAAATAATCAACCAAAGATTTTGCTTCGATTTTAGTGGTAGCTACCGTCCGGAAGAAAAAGTCCCTAGGGTGCTCTGTTAATTCTTCCGTTGTGGAGCCAGAGGAGATTAACACTAGCTTATTACTATTATAAATATCCACAGTTTCCATAGTCATATCACTAGCATAGTGACCAACTACCCCTAGGATATCCCCTTCTTTGACTAGTGCTTTTGCCCTTTTGATTGCTTTTGAGCGGATATTGGCATCATCAGCAATAATAACTTTTAGACCCTTACCCTTGATCGATTTACCGTTTATAATATCCTTTCCTGGTAATTTGTCAGTAAAGTTGTTAGGGAGTTTGTCATCATCCTGAAAAAGTTCCAAGTTAACTTCTGTTTGAGCGTGAGCGATTCCTCGAAGAATTTCTTGAGCTAGCTCCCGATTTTTGACAGAGTCATCCTTGTTCCTAACGATGGGTACCGCCACCGCAATGGTGTAGTAATCTGATTTAGTAGCCTCTAAGAGGGCATTATTCTGATAAATTAACGTTTCTGGGTCTTTGTCTTCCTCTTGCCAGGATTTAGAGAAGAAATTAACAGCGTCTTGATAGTTAGTCTTGCTCCACCAACACCTCTGCCATCGTTGCCAAGTTTTTTGACTAAAAAGGGCTAAGTTATCTCTCCAGGGAGTCTGACATTCTGCCACAAATTCAACACCCCGTTGCTTGAAACGTGGAGCAGAGGTTGTATCCAGTATCTCTTCTCCAGAACTAATCTGATCTCCTAGCTTGTTAGGTTCTATGGCAAGTTGATAAATTCCGTAAATGCCAAAGAGCGCAACAGTCCCTAAGGCTAATTTTATCAAACGGTTAACAGATAGTTGTTTCTCTATAGGTGGTGTAGGTGCTTCCAATGATTCTGACACTGGCCAACACCAAGGTTTTGCTGTAGGGTGCTGATAAATCACCGGTAACCAAGTGGCGTAGGGTAATTCATGTTGTATCGATTCCAGTCTTTGCCTAGCTACTCTGACTGCTTGCTCAAGGGGTTTTCTTTTGGTAAATTCTGTCAGAAAGAACTCCAGGAATTTATGAGCAACCTGATCAGGAATCGGCTCCTTCATAATAATAACTTGTGGAATTTGTAGCTCAGCCAGGGCATTGCCTAAGCCTAAACCATCACAGCTATTAAATATCGCTAACTTCAAGGCATTTTTAATCGCCGTTATTAGGGCATGTTTTAACTCATCAATGGTTAAGCTATCCGTGTCATTAATATAAATCCGACCTGTTGTCCGATGTCTTTTTCTCTCGCTAGAACTATGACCCGCAAAAAAGAGGATATGCCATCCAAGGGCATCCCGCAGGGAAGCTTCTAACTGCTCTCGTGTAGGCTTTACCAGAAACTCAAGTAACGAGTCTTTACCAATTAATTGCTGCAAGTGTTGTTTATCTTTGTCAATATCAATTCCCTTACTGTTACCGAGAATCGCTAATACTCTTACCTGGTCTTTAGGAGGGTTTGCTGTAATTGTCTCGTACTCCAGAGGACTTAAGGTAATTTCAACCGAGTCATGATCGTTCCAAAAATCCCACAGGTGCCATGGGAGTCGCTGAAGCTGAGGATTATCGGTCTGAATCATCACCCTAGTATGGGTTTTCGTATCTGTATTGCTTCTCAACTGTGCTGCTAATTTATCCCTGATCCGACGAAAGCCATGATTTGAGTTAAGCCATTGGTTAAGACTTCTGTTCAACTCATCAGCAAATTGGTCACATTCTTGTTTAGAACAGCGGTATATTTTTCTGGGCTTTAAGCGGGGATTTCGGTAAATATATTCTAAATTATGATATCGTCGCTGCCAATTAGTGTAAAGTTGAGCAATGTCAGGATTTGGTGCTAACTGAGTACTAATTCTCCCTTCAGCTAACTGACCCTCAGGTCTCCATTCAAAGGTGACCCAAATGTCACGCTCCAGATCACCAATAAGTCTTAACACAACTACCTTAATCATTATGGTATTCCTTTATAACTTAACGACATTAGACAACAAAATACTCAGTGAATATAGCCTCCTCTAAGGCTACTTTTAGAGTAAACTCTTCTTGGCGTTCACCAATAAAACCATTGCTGATAATAGTATCATTAATCCCAGCAGATACTTCCGAAAAAATTTCTCCTGATTCATCAATCACCATCAGCTTGAGACCAAGGGGTAGATGGTCACTACCACGAGCATACACTTGTATGTCTATATCAATCTCTTGCTCGGATTCTTGAGTGACAGTAACTACTAAATCCATGGGATAACTAACCGGTTTTGTCTCCAAAGTGATGGATTTAGCTGCTGTAAATCTAGGTCTCCTAAAACGAAAAGCTGGCTGGGGTGCTGAGGGAGATTTTTGGGTTTTAACCCTTTGCCAACCTTTGTCACAAATCTGGTTAAACCATTGGCTCAAGTTGACACATTGGCTGAGGGTTTCGATACGTTCCAGGAAATCTTCCAGAGACCCTAACTCAGATAGAGGTAACTCCTGAGTTTTTGAGGTTTTAATAAATCCTAGTAGGGTTGCTTCTGTAAGAGATTCGTTTAGTTGTACAGCCATATAACCAATCCGATGCTCCCAGACAACAGGGGGAATCTTAATCACCTGGGATTGAGGTAGTACAGGTAGACACTCTAGTTTACCGAGATTGTTGAGATATAAATCTGCTATATCTCCCAGAGTTGGGATTACTGGAGTCAAGCTAGAACTGTTGGAAAAATCTGTATCAATTCCCATACACTGACAGTAAAAATTCATAGCATAGACAGCTAAGGTATTGAGATAAACTTGTTTGCCTTGATCAGGATTAGATTGCTGTCTCCGGAACTTTTCTGCCAAGCGATGGGCTGAAGGGGTTAGGGCAACTTTGAAAGTTAACTTTTCTTGTGTATTGTTCATGGTATTGTTGATATAGCAAAGGGAACAGGGAACAGGGAACAGGGAACAGGGAGTAGGGAGTACGGAGTACGGAGCAGGGAACAGGGAGCAGGGAGCAGGGAGCAGGGAGCAGGGAGCAATTAAGAGTAGTAACAAAAATATTTAATCAAAATAGTCTTTTAACTGAGTAGAAAAATTCCTTAAACAACGGTCGTGAAATCCACTCAGAGTCTGCAGGGGAATTCCTAAAATAGATTCTAATTCTTTCCAAGTGTATCCTTCAATTCGTTTAAGAGCCAAAAATTTAAAATTGGCTTCAGGATGATTAGTGACGTAGGTTTCTTTAAAAATCCCATCAGGGTCTGATTCTATCCAGGCGATGATTTCACTTGACAAAAGAGGACTGTTTTGATGGTATTTTAGCTGATCTAGCTCATCAAGAGAGACTCGTTTGATGGAAGAATCTTCTGGAAAAACTGCCAGAGTTCCTAAAATCGAGTTAACAGCATCAGGAAAACGTTTTCTAAGCATAAAGTTAACCCATTGTAATACTTCACCTTTGTTGGGGTCATACTTATCAATATTTTGGCAGATGTAAAGAAAGACTCGATTACAAGCTTCATCATAAATTTCTTCATAAAACCCGATAAATTTACCACGATGGGGATGGCATAGCTGACCGGATTCCCGAATTGCCTTGACCAATTTGGTTAAGGCTATCTGTCGCATCCTTGTCTTAGCAGGATAGTGTTGGGCTTCTGTAGCTAGCTGTCTGAGTTTTTCGTCTTGCTGTTTATTCCACACGTTAGTTCTACCAGGTATCTATAGGGAACAGGGAACAGGGAACAGGGAACAGCAGGAAAGAGCTCCGAGGATTTTTTGGTATTATGAGGAAATGGGATTTGGTTTGATGATATATTTGGTTTTCTGTTCATCAGCTATCAGCCATCAGCAGTAAATAGGCAAGGCATGGGATAACGGATGTAACGGATGGGAGTATCATCCTTGATCCTTGATCCTTGATCCTTCATCCTTCGATATAGTTCTCTGGCTTAAGCTGAAGGTTTTCTGCCGTTTGTTATAAAAGTTAATATTGCGCTTTATTGATGCGTTCGCGTAGGGTCGGCTTTGCCGAATCGCGTAGGGTCGGCCGTAGGCCACATCGCACTTCATAGCAAAGTTATTGTTTTAGTACTTTTGTACTATATTCGCCTTTAGTTTTGTAAAAACCTGTAAGCATATGCGCTACTTGAGGTGCTACTTGAGGTGCCGTCAGCCTAATGCCGTCAGCCTTGTGGCACAGGCTTTGGCCTTGGCCTTGGCCTTGGCCTTGGCCTTTGGCCACGCTACGCGAATGGCCACGCTACGCGAATGGCCACGCTACGCGAATGGCCACGCTACGCGAATGGCCACGCTGTGCGAACGACGCTGTGAGGTAACTCAGCATTATTCCAATGCTTACTTGTTTTATTCCAAAGCTGATAGCTGATAGCTGATAGCTGATAGCTGATAGCTGATAGCTGATAGCTGATAGCTGAATGCTTACAAAAACCTAGTGTAAATTAAAGCTCCGATGGTTAATGGCGAATCACAATCAACCATGCTCTGTAATTCTTCGACATCTTATACATTAGGCAAACCCGATTAAAAACATTGCTTTGCCACCATGTATATATAAGTTCTCAAATAACGACATCAAAAACTGGCCAATGAAAGAATGTTTAAGGTTTCCAGGGTTTTGATGTAGTCATTTTATGGCAGTTTTTTTTTCACAGTATCAAAAAATCGGCCTGAATCCTTTGTAATCTATCAGTTCCCGCCACCGTCAGCTAAATCTGGAGCAAGGTCATAGGGGAGAGTGGCAACAGAGGAAGGAGGGGGAATAAATTTGGGTGTACTTAATCCCACTGTTAACCCCTATAATAAGATTCTCGAAGGCAAAAACGACAAGGGAAAAGGCATATAAAAAAATTAAAAATTGCAATTCAAAATTCCCAATTTCAAATTAATAATTACAAATTTAAAATATCCAATTTTATATTGACTATTGGATATTGCTAGCAATCTAAACCATCGTCAACGCTATAGCTTTAGAGCTCTTAATTCCATGTTTACGTCAACTCTCACCAAAGTCGGAGCAGTTTTTGCCACTGCTTCTGCTGTGATGCTAGGTTACACTTCCAACGCACAAGCTGAAATGTTGTTTGACCGGGGACTACCCACAGAAAATCTCAATAATCTTTCTGGAGCAAACCGCAGTAATGTCCGTTGGGCTACAGATGCCCAGAACCAGGGCTTCTATGGTGATGATTTCACTATCGGCAATGTAGGAGACACTTTTGTTATCGATACAATCCGCACTTGGATGGTACCTGGTCTGATTATTGGTGACCCAGACAACGAGCAGGATTGGGATGTTGCTGAACCAGAGAACTTGGGGGATTGGTTTGAGAGCTTTACTCTGTTGACAGGTCTTGCCGCTGAGGATGATATTTCTCCCTTCGCCAGTGCAACTTTAGACTTTAACAGTAATGTGACCAGCAACCCAGATGTTACCATCACCAAAGTCTCGTACCCAGATGTTGCTGAGTCGATCTACGATAACTTTGGTCATTTGATCAATATTTGGCAAGTGGATTTCAACAATCTTAACTGGACTATCGAAGGCGGTACAACCTATAACTTCGGGGTGCGGGGTGTTGGTCGTGAGATCCCTGATGAGGATATGTTCTATCCCTGGTTTAACCATGCTTCCAACGCAGCATTGAGTGGTTCGCCCCAGGATGGCGCTGACAATCGTTACTTGCAGTTTGATGGCTCAGGTAACTTCGTTGATATCGTCGATACCAATGGTAACGGCTGGGACAAGTCTTCGGATATTAATGTGCAGATTTTTGGCGAAGCTACTCCTAAGACTTCTGTACCGGAACCAGGTTCTGTATTAGCTTTACTGGTGTTTATTACCTTTTTAGGGGCAGGTTCACCAAAGAAGCAATAGAAATCAAAGTAATATCAAGTCTGGTTGAATACCCATAATTAAGGAGAGAGTGGGGAGGGTGGGAAGTGTGGGAGGTGTGGGGAGATGGGGAGATAGGGAGATGGGGAGATGGGGAGATGGGGAGATGGGGGAAATGTTTATTAAGGATAATTATTCTGACATGATATAGCACTACGGATTAAAGTTAGGACATTGATAGAAGCTGAAAAAGGTGCGACCTGTGGCGAATTTAATAATTAGATGCGGAAAGCGCACCTGCGCTAATGCACGTGAACTTTTGCCTCTAGCATGCATGCCTTTTGCCTTGGGCGTAGCGCTATAACGTTAAAATAAATCCCCTACCGAGGTGAGAGGTAGGGGAGCAAGGTATTGTCTTGAACGCAGACTGAGAGCTAGTAACTTGTGTCTAGAGCTTGTGTGTCTAGAGCTTGTGTGTCTAGTAACTTGTGTTTGGACAAAAACAGACTAAGCAATACTTTAATTACAATACTGTTTCCTCTGTTTGTGTCGCCAAAATGGCTCCAATAAAAAAAAAAGGAGCAGGGAGTAGGGAGCAGGGAAGTCGGAAGTGGGGAAAAATCCTGTGTACCTCATTACTATGAGCACCGCTATAACCAGTGGGGATGAAAAGAGATGCGTTCCCGTAGCAGAGGCTTTGCCGAATCGCATCCCCAAATCCCAATCATGCCGAAGCAGTACCCGAAACGCCCAAGCCAGAAGCAAATCAGCCCCCTGTAGAGCCGAGCGCATTATCTGAAGCATCACAGATAGAAGCAGCACCCGAAATGACCCAAGCACCAGAAGAGATTCAACCGCCAAAAGAGTCGAGCCAGCAACAGCAATGGGTGGAAAGTCTAGCGGCAGACCTAGCTCAACTTTTGAGAGACGTGCGTTCGCGTAGCGTCGGCTTTGCCGAATCGCGTAGCGTGACCTACGGTCAATCGCCCTTATTTTGCTTGATACGGCAGAGATGAATGGTGCAGATTGATTTTCAGATCACCGTTTTCATCGCGAACATAACCAAAAGAGTATTCTACCTTGATCTCGCTACCGTCTGTTTTGGTGAAAAAATACTCACCCATCGACATGGCTGTATCGCAGTTGGTAATAATTCCTTCATTCTCAAAGCGCACTTTGTTATAGGGCGCAAGAGCAAAACCTTTATCTTCGCTGACGCTGCCGCCGACAAAATAAGACAAAGCCTCTTTCTCCGTGCCTCTGAACGGATCATCGCTGGCCAGTGTTGGTTTGAACAAAACCGTACCAAGATCATAAGCATAAAGCCTGTCAAGAGTACTTTGTGCTTCTGCTTGTGGGTTTTCTGCCTTGCCAATGGCGACAATGGCTTTGCCCCAGCTTTGCTGTGCAGCTAGAACATCGTTTTTTGTGACAGGATTTTCGCATGGCGCAGCCTGTACCTTTGGCGTACCTATAAGGTTCGTGCAACCAGTCATTGTGGTTACTGTGGATAGGATTAAAAGTGCAGAGAAATATGGTTTCATGGTCATCTTTTTCTTTTATAAGACTAGGCGTAAATCTCAGTACAGGACAAAAGTTGCCAAGAGAGCAGCGTGCGCGTAGCGCAATCGGTGCTTTTGAATAAAATAAGCTGTTCGCGCAGCGTGAGCTTTAGCTCACGGCTGTTCCCTTAGCTTGGTCTACGGCCAACGGCTGACGGCACCTCAAGTAGCGTGAGCCAAAAGCTCACGGCTGTTCGCGCAGCGTGCGCGTAGCGCATATGCTTACGTTACAGATTTTGAGATCAAGCTGCTCAATCGAGATTCAGCTGTTTAAAGGATCTCAACCCTGTGCCAAGATAACCACTTTACCACCATTTCTCTAACATAATCCCAAATAGCAGGTGCTATCTATTGGAATAAGCCCCTGAATTGAACTGTTCCCCACTTGAAACCCTGGGGATTTTGGGCGGATGGTGTGCAACCCTTGGCTGATCCCTGTTGGCTGATCCCTGTTGGCTGATCCCTGTTGGTTTACGACCACTTAGCACAGAAACCTATGTATTTTATATTACATTTACAAATATTTACATTTTGGCTAAAATCGATATAATAGTACAGATTGTGCACATATTATCGAGATCAGGGCAAATATCTATCGCGAAATCATAAGCTGTTCAGGATTCAGCCAAAACTGTTACGTGATCATAACCTCTGGGAATTCTATTAGAAAGTCCTAGACAGATTGATCTGAGGTGACTAAATCCGGAACCAACAGCTCAACTGTTGAAGTCAAGCATATGCCTCCAACGGATCTGTTTCGGGAGAGTTGACACTCCCCGTCCTGGAAGAACGGGGATTCCTAGATCAACGAGCCGCCTTAAACCACTATGTCCCAATCTTTGACGCCGCCAAAAAAGTAGGCAATATCTAAACCAAAAACCCGTCAAGACCAAGAATGTAGTTTAGTTCATAGTAGACCCAGAGGGCGATTCTCACTATAGCGTTTGGCTACTTAAGCGCGGAAGTGCCTTAAAAAGTCCGTTTCCCTTCCTTTTCGCCTGGTTCCGGTGTGCCCCACCGTACCATTTTTCTCTCAAGTTGTGATTTTCCTGGGTTCACACACCGATTGGTAGTCGATGATTGGGTTTTTAAGGAGGATTTTCCCTGCCCTCCGAGCATTACTTCTTTCAGGTCGATAAGTTACGGGTCTCTCTCCCGGCTCAGCCTGCGGTTTTTCAGCCTGTACTCATACTACTAGTATACTCTGGCGCTAGAAAAGTGTCAATTAAAAAGCCGTCCTAGAAGGACGGGGCTTTAAACCCAAAATTTTTGGTAACCAACAGGGGGTATGGGTAGATGAAAATTATCCTATCGTTCCAGCCAACGAACATGGTCGGGTTTTGTCTTTGACGGAACATATTCTATTAGGGGCAAGCAGTGAAAATTGCAACGTCTGTATCCTGCGTCTTGGGGGGATTTATGGTCCCGGTCGTGAGTTAAGCAAGCGGTTTGAGCGACTGGCAGGCACCACGCTTCCTGGCAGTGGCGATAACTTTATCAATTGGATTCACAGAGACGACATTGTTCAAGCAGTAGAGTTTGCCAGAGAAAACCGCTGCCAAGGTATCTACAACCTAGTTAACGACGTCAAACTCACGACGCGGGAGGTGACTGATCAAATATAGCAGTCGCCAGGGCAGTTAGGACATGACAAAAGTCTCAAACCTAAGTAAGCGCAAGAGTTTGACTTCTGACTTCTGACTTCTGACTTCTGACTTCTGCTATATGCGATCGCTACAATCTCCCCAAAGTGTTATGGGATTCCTCACAACCTAACTTCCGAAGCAATAACGCCCGTGTACATAATCGGAAGTTGAAAGTTGCTGGTTATGAGTTGATTCATGCTCAAACCTTGATTTAAGCAATGCCTAATAATGTGAACTATAATCTAGAAGGTGACTAGCTTTTTCTGAATAAACCTTACCGAAATTAACCCATAAATTACCAGAATACTGTATTTATAATTTTGGAAAAGTTTCGTTATTAATTCCCGCGCCCCATTAAACCTTGTTGGGTGGACTCAATTTTTTGAATACAATCAATCTCCGTTGATTGGAGTGCATCTCACTTTTGCAAAAATACGACCATTTAAGTAAAAAAGTTGCCTAGGGTGCTTGATAAGACGGGCTCCCCCTGATTTCATCGGTAGCCAGTATTGGGACAATCCGTCCCGTAACGCACCACCGGGTGAAACAGCATGGATTGAGATGCACCCTCTGGCTACTCTCTACCTAGCAGATAATTTAAGTAGAAGATAATTTAGTTTGGAGTAAATCATAACAATAATCAGCTAATTCGTTAGTTCTTTCATTGATTTGCTCCTCTCCCCATGTTTCGTAGTTGTTGGCTACAAACTCTCGCGTTATATAAAACTCTGATTCCTGATAAATTTTGATCTTTTCTTGAAAGGATTTATTACTAGCTTTTTGATTTAAATCCTTGCCTAAAGGAAGTAGATTTCCTATCTTACAAATACAATCATCGTTCCCCGAAGATTGTGACAATATATGCTCAAGGGTCAGATCATCTGGTTTCAATTCTTTGGTTTCTATTTTTGAAACTTCAATTAACAAGAAAATATAATGATTTTTTTTTATTTTTTGTATACTTTTTGGCATAGGTTAGTTCTTTACACTTTTCCTTAAAACTATTTTTTTTAGTAATTTTTTTTAGCATTTTTTCTTTAAAGTTTATTATTAAAGTTTTTATTGTTTTGTCATTACTAGCTTCAAAAAGTTCTCTCGCATCTTTTGAATAACTTTTCTCAATTCCTGAATATCGGCTAGAGCAAACTGCATTAAAAATAAAGTGAAATGCTTAAATAAATCCTAAAATATTTTTCAGATAACGTAACTTAATTAGTTTGGCTTCTTTCGCTCTCAATAAACTTAAAATAAAAGGGCGATTTTGGCTCACTTCAAAAATTTTTATAGCATTTAACGATCTATAAATATCCTTTTCTTCTTGTTGTTTCCAATCATCCCAAGTTGGAGATGCTATTTTTATATATTTTTCAGCATCGCTAATCAGATCATCAATAAATTGATTAGCATATATTTCATTATTATTCCATTTTTTTCTAAAATCTTTATATACTTTTTCCGCACTTACATAGGAATATCTTGAGATCCACCAATGTCTAACAAATGTTTCTAAATTTAAATTACCAAGCCCCTCTCGTGAAGAAATCAAGAATCTTAATTTTTTCCATTTTGTTTTTGCAGTATCATCAGGGTGCTGTTGATTAAGCTCTTTAAAAAGCTTATTTTTAATCAGATCTACAAAACTGAGATTCATACCCCTAGCATTGAGGGTTTCAAAGATTGTATAAGCTTGATAGTCCTCTTTTACTGTAATGTAAATCACCTTGAGATAAAGCAAAAGTTGATTTCTTTCAAAAGCCTTTCATAGTTGGAAGTGTTATCTATTTTAAAAGTTGTAAAGACTTCGGATAATTTTTGTCTAGATAGGTTATTGTATAGCTGATTATAACTTTTTAAAAGTGTTTCTTCTTCTTCTGTTTTGGGTTCATTTTTTTCGCTTTCTTTTTCAAGATACTGAATTCTGGTTTGTAAAAATGGCTTATAACTTTCATTTTGAAGTTTAAAATAATCTTCCCCATCACTATCTTTTCCAGCAATAAAATTATTATATATTGCTTCAGCTAAAGTTGTGTTTTCGATGGTTATAAAACGCTCGTATAGTGCATAAATAAAAATCGTTAAAGTAGTGAGTCGTTGTTGACCATCAACAATCTTTAATTCTTGTGATTTGTCCTCTCCAACTAAAACAAGAGCACCTATAAAATGTTCTTGATGGTGAAATTCATGATTGTCTGTAATCTCAATATTCGAGATTATATCTTCCCACAACTCATTAACTTCGTCTGTTGACCAAGAATATTCTATCTGAAATCTAGGAACAATATACTTTTTGTTAACTGAAAAAAGTTCATCAATTGTTTTAGTATATGCATGAAGTTCCATAGGTTATGATCTGTAGATTAACTAAAAAACAACATTAATTCATATTGATACAAGCAGCACAAGCTCTTACAGCAAACTTTTAGGTATGACCCGTGGCGATTTTAATTCTTAATGGGTCAAGGGCACCTTTGCCTTTTGCCTTTTGCCTTTTGCCTTGCGCTTAGCGCTATACAACCTTAGTATTCCCAAAAAATTATGTCTTAATAACAAGGTGCAAAAAGTACTTTACCCGATAAACCATCAACCATCAACCATCAAGCTTCCAACCTTTTAATTTCTCCTGCTTGCACTGAAAGAATCTGAGACGAATTCAGCCATTGGGAATCAAAGGCTCCCAAGTGAGTAGTAGTAATCAAAGTCTGAAACCGGTCCTGAATAGCATCCAACAGTAAATTTTGCCGATTCAAGTCTAATTCAGCTAATACATCATCGAGTAACAACAGAGGTGGCTCTCCCACCACCTCTTCAATCAGCTTCAATTCTGCTAACTTAAGCGCTAACACCAACGTTCGCTGTTGACCCTGAGAACCATAGGACTTGGCTGGAGTCTGATTAATGGTAAACTGTACTTCATCCCGGTGAGGACCGACTAGGGTTCTCCCTTGATGAAATTCAGGAATAGAGTACTGTTGGATTTTCTCTAAAAAAGCCTGCTTGACTAGATCTGGGTCATCTTTGGAAAGACTGACATTAGGGGCATAGGTAATATCCAATACCTCTGTCTTGCCACTAATACTAGCGTGCCATGCTTGGGCTAAAGGAGCTAACCGTTTTAGCATTCTGTCTCGACGGCGGGTGACCCGTGAGCCAGCAGTAGCCAGTTGGGCATCCCACAACCCTAGCTCGGCATTGTATTGCTTAGATACAGATTCATCAACTCCCCCTTCTTGTTGTTGTTTACGGATTTTTTTCAGCAAAGCATTGCGCTGTCGCAATACCTGGTTATATTGCTGCAAAATGTAAGCATAAATTGGTTCTAGCTGAGTCAGAATCGAATCGAGCCAGGCGCGACGCCGCTCTGGTGCTCCTCGCACCAGTTCCAAATCCAGGCTAGAAAACTGTACCGCATTCAGAATACCTAAAAAGTCCAACTGGCGACGTAAGGATTCTTGATTGAGAGCAACAGTACGTCGTCCTTGAGTGCGCAAGGTTAATCCTAGTTCTACTGAACCATAGGTTCGTTCTAGAGTAGCCCGAATCTCCGCAATGGGAGTAGTTTCTAATACCAATTCGCGATCGCGTGCTGACCGATGACTCTTGAGGGTAGAGAGCAACTCTACTGCCTCCAGTAGATTCGATTTCCCCTGAGCATTATTACCCAGCAAAATTGTCTTGGGAGCATCGAAGTTGATCAGGCAATCCCTGTAGTTACGAAACTGTCGCAGGTGTAGGCTCTTAAGGTACATCCAATGAAGGTTACAGGTTGGGGGTTAGCAGGTTGAAGGTTAGCAGGTTGAAGGTTAGCAGGTTGAAGGTTAAGGGGTTTAAGGTTAATCGGTTGAAGGTTAATCGGTTGAAGGTTAATCGGTTGAAGGTTAATCGGTTGAAGGTTAATCGGTTGAAGGTTAATCGGTTGTTCGCCCAAGGCGTCCCTTGTAGGGTAAGTTAGTCGGTTGAAAGTTAGCAGGTTGAAGGTTAGCAGGTTCTAGATTAATAGGTTAACAGGCTTAAGATTAGAAGTTTGATCTGAACTTAAAAAAATATCTAACCGTCCAACCAGCTAACCTTCAACCTTCAACCAGCTAACCTTCAACCTTCAACCAGCTAACCTTCAACCTTCAACCAGCTAACCTTCAACCTTCAACCAGCTAACCTTCAACCTTCAACCAGCTAACCTTCAACCTTCAACCAGCTAATCTTCAACCTTCAACCAGCTAACCTTCAACCTTCAACCAGCTAACCTTCAACCTTCAACCAGCTAACCTTCAACCTTCAACCAGCTAACCTTCAACCAGCTAACCTTCAACCTTCAACCTAGCAACCTTCAACCTGGCAACCTTCAACCTGGCAACCTTCAACCTGGCAACCTTCAACCTTCAACTTCCCAACCGACTAACCTTGAACTTTTCCCTTGCTATACCAACGAATAAATAATTTCTCCAGCTCAACCCAAACAAATAGTGACGTACTAAAGCCAAGACAGACAGCGAATTCCATCATAGTCAGAGGCTCAGTGCCAAAGAAGTCTTGCAAAAAGGGTACATAAACCAGTAGCAGCTGTAACAGAGTAGTCACAGTAACTGCCAACAGCAAATAAGGGTTAGAGAATGGGTTTAATTCCAGAGTAATGCGTTTGTTGGAGCGGACTGCGAGGGCGTGGCCCATTTGAGCAATACATAGGGTAGTAAATACCATTGTCTTCCAGTGATGGAAGTATCCATAGGCGATTGCCATTAAGGTAATGTTAAAAATGGCAAAAACAATACCAATGCGCACCATATAAGACCCCAACCCTCTGGCAAAAATACTTTCCCGAGGACTAAAAGGCGATCGCTTCATCACATCGGGTTCTGCTGGTTCCACGGCTAGGGCAAGAGCGGGTAAACCATCAGTGACTAAGTTCATCCAGAGAATTTGTAAGGGTGTGAGGGGAACATCTGGTAGTCCCATGATCGGGGCTGCAGCAATAGTCAATACCTCACCGATGTTACTGCCCAGGATGTATCTAATAAAGCGGCGAATATTGTCATATACTGTCCGACCTTCTTCTGTGGCAGCAACAATGGTGGCAAAGTTGTCATCTAAAAGCACCATATCGCTGGCTTCTTTACTGACATCGGTCCCGGTAATTCCCATAGCAATACCAATGTCAGCTTGCTTGAGAGCGGGTGCATCATTGACCCCATCTCCGGTCATGGCAACAAATTTACCCCGACCCTGGAGTGCCTGAACGATTCTGAGTTTGTGTTCAGGAGCAACACGAGCATAAATGCTGACTTGGTCTACCTGTTCCTCTAGATCGAGCTGGGAGAGCTTTTGTAACTCCTGACCAGTCAGTACCTGATCACCGTGATTAGCAATTCCCAAATCCTGGGCAATCGCTCTAGCGGTAAGTTTGTGGTCTCCGGTAATCATAATCGGACGAATTCCAGCATTCCGGCAACGCTGAACTGCTTCTCGTACCTCTGGGCGTGGAGCATCCAACATTCCCACTAACCCCAACCACACCAACCCTTGCTCTAAGATTTCATGGTCTGCTTCTGGAGCTGATAAGCTATCTAGGGACTTATAGGCAAAACCTAGCACTCGCAAACCAGCCCCTGCCATTTGGTTATTCTGTTCCAAAATCTGTTGCCGCTGGTCTTCTGTCAAGGGTTGACACCCTAGAGTTCCTGCTGCTCTGTCATCATTATGTACTGATGAAGTACAATGCTCTAACACCAATTCTGGAGACCCTTTGGTCAACATCATGTAACCGGTCAGTTGTGGGTTCTCGGTTGTTCGCGTAGCGTGGCCGAAAGGCCAAGGTTGTTCGCCTTTGGGGTTCGAGTAGCCAAGGTTAGCAGGTAGGTTAGTAGGTTGAAAGTTATCTGGAGAACTATCCCACTGGCAAATCACACTCATACGCTTGCGCTCAGAGGAAAAGGGAATTTCATCCACACGAGAATACTTTTGACTTAGGGGTTCCTTATCCACACCCCCTTTACCAGCCAGAGCAATTAATGCTCCTTCTGTGGGGTCTCCTAAAATCTTCCACTCCCCCTGTTCATACTGCAAGATGGCATCATTACACAGAGCACAAGCCAGAAGTAGGGGTTCGAGTTCGGGATACTGTTCTGTAGCAATGGGCTGATTGTCTAGGAGAAATTCCCCTACAGGTTCATAACCATCCCCAGTCACCTGAATACTATAGTTGAGGGTATCGACCCGTTGCACAACCATTTTGTTTTGGGTCAGGGTACCAGTTTTATCAGAACAAATGGTAGTCACACTTCCTAAGGTTTCCACAGCTGGTAGTTTGCGAATTAGAGCATGACGGCGTACCATTCTCTGGGTTCCTAGGGCTAAGGTAACAGTCACCACCGCTGGCAAGCCTTCTGGAACTACAGCAACTGCCATACTTAAAGAAACTTCTACCAGTTGTTGGAACACACTCAAGTCCCAACCGCTTACGCCCAAGCCAATGATAATTACTAGTGCTACTAGCAGCAGCGAACCGGTTACCAAGACTTTTCCCAGCTGAGACATGCGCTGTTGCAGAGGTGTAGGTTCACTTTCCACCCCTTGTAGCATCTGGGCAATTTTACCCAGTTCCGTATTCATCCCAGTACCAGTAACTAGGACTTTACCTCTGCCTTGGACGACTTCAGTTCCCTGAAAAACTAAATTAATGCGATCGCCTATGGGAGTATCTTCCGATAGCTCTACCTCTACGGTTTTATTGACAGCATTAGCTTCCCCAGTCAGTGCGGATTCTCTGACCTGCAAATTCGATGCCTCGATTAGCCTACCATCTGCTCCAACTTGTACCCCAGCTTCCAGTAACATGATGTCCCCTGGTACAAGCTGTGGACTATCTACCTCTAAGGTACGACCATCCCGCAGCACTCGTACCTTAGGGGATGCCATACTTTTCAGGGCTGCTAGGGCTTTTTCAGCACGGCTTTCCTGGAGATACCCGAGGATGCCATTGAGAATCACGATTGAGAGGATAGCAATCGTATCTTTGAAGGGGAATTCACTGGCCTTTTCTGAGGCTTGTTGCAGATTGATCAGATCTAAAATCCCGGAAACTATCGCTACTGCAATCAGCATCAGCAGCATGATGTCCTTGAATTGATCAAGGAACATTGCCCAGGAACTGCGCTTTGCTTTTTCCTCTAGCTCATTTAAGCCATAGTATTCCAACCGCTGTGATACCTGTTGAGAGGTCAAACCGGCTTGAGGGTCACAGCCGGATTCTGCTAGAGAATTTTCGACAGATTGGGTGTACCACGCTTTTAACGGGTCAGGCAATAAATTAGAATGGGTCAATGGATTCACCGGGAATGTTTGCGTTTAGATGATATTCATTCGATCATAAAAATTTCCTAGGGAGTTTGTAAGCATTCAGCCGTCAGCTGTCAGCCGTCAGCTGTCAGCTTAAAACAAGCTATCCGGCTGACGAGTTCAACGGACTGCCAAAGACTATGAATTCCTCGCTCGGGTGTTCGCGTAGCGTGGCCGAAAGGCCAGGGAACTGAGATTAAACGAATGCTTAGCTCTTTCATTCAAAAGCACCTCAAGTAGCAGCATCTGTAGCGCTAATCGCTGATAGCTGATACGCGACACCCTGATAGCTTACGGGAGTTTGGAAACCAAGACTATAATCGAATCTAGCGCAGCAACATAGCACCCGATGTAGCAAGTGAACATCTGTTCTTCAAAGTCTGTATTCTAAAGATAGGCAGTTGGCGCTAATCCTAGTAATTTAGTCAGTATTTGATCAAGTTTTATTGACTGTTGACGCTCAGCGTTGCCCATTCACCGTAATCGTCAGAGTTGAAATAGTTTAGTATTGATATCGAACATTAAAGTAGAAGCCCTCATCCTGGGCATTGTTACTGCGATCATCCAAATCAACCAGAGGAATGCCATAGTCAAGTCGCAGATTCAGCCCTGTCACTGGCTGCACAATTAGCCCTAAGCCAATACCCGCTAAAAACCGTTGTGAGGGTAACGTATTAGGATTGTCAGGGTTATTCCAGACATAACCCATGTCGAAAAACGGAATTAGTTGTAATGCGGGGTCATCGTCTACGTCTCGATGTAAAGTGATACGGTCTTCAATAGATAATCGTACTCCATTGTCCCCTGCTCTGATATTTTGACGGTAGCCCCTCAGGGATTGACCACCGCCAAGCAAAAATTGTTGGGGAGGCAATAGGCTATTGGGGGTAAGCTGAACCTCGGTTCCCATAATTAAGAAATTATCCTCTGAGAGAATCTGCAACCGCTGTACTTGGCCTAGCCAGCGAAAAAAGCGTCCATCAGGTATAGGATCGGGGTTGATAGTGGCATCAAACCAGCCAGTTCCGAGACTCAAAAGCGATCGCAAAAACCAAGTTCCCTCCAAATCCCGACGTAGATACTCTTGTTCAAACTTAATCACGCTCAGGGTAGTCGAGCCATCTTGATCTGGACCAAAGCCAAACCCAAGAGGCTCATCACCCAAAAAAGTCTGACCATCTCTGTAACTGAACCCTAGAGACAGAGCAAATTCTTCCCGAGGTGTGCGGTACAACGGCTGACGAAATCGAATTTCATACAGCTCAGATTCTCCCTCAATATCAAAAACATTGAATGGTGATTGAGTTACCTGATTACGGTCGATCACTGTTCGCAGTTCTAAGGTACCATTTCGGGGATTGAGGGGAAAGCGATAGCCAAAATCAAAAATATTAGACCCGCCAGTGGTCGAACGACGATAAGTGAAGGAAATTTCATCCCCATTGCCAGTTAGGTTGAGATGGCGAAGATTAAAGCTCATTCGTTCAGAACCAATACTAGGAGGTGAGTAGTTATCAACCCCTACACTTCCTTCAAACGGATTAGCTTCCACAACACGAACAATCAGAATGCTCTGTCCCACTTTTGTGCCTTTGCGCAGGCTGGCTTCTATACTTTCCAACTTTGGGTCAAGCCGTAACAATCGTAATTGGTTTTCCAAATCAGTAGTATTGAATGGTGTTCCAGTCCCCAACTGGACACGGCTGCGGATATAGTTGGGATTGAGGCGACGTGTTCCTTCAACTTCGATCTTTTCTATACCCCCTTCTATGACACGAATTGTAACAATGCCCTTGGTAATGTCAATGGTTTGCTCGGCCAGAATTGCTCTAGTGTTAATATAGCCCTGCTTGAGGTAAAAAGTGGTAATATCATCCGCGACTTCTCTTAGTTGTTCAATAGTCAGGGAGCGTCCTATATAGGGTTGTATGATCTGCTGAAACTGCTCTAGTGAAAAGATGGTGCTGCCAATGATTTCAATTTTCTCAACTTGAATGGTTTTAGAGTCAAAAGCAGTTAGTCTAGCAGGTGTAGTGGGTTTAGTCTCTAGTAGAACTAGTCCTTCTGAATCTGATAATATGGGTCCTAATAGTTCACCTATCTGATTTTGATAATTTCCATCAACCAATTTTACTGACTCCTGAGCGGTTTTATTCTCCTGCTGGTTAAGCAGAAGGTTACTTGCTCTTAGAGATCTATGATTGCTTGGCAAAGAAGTTAGGGTTACTGCTAGGGCATCATTACAACTGGTACAGGCAATTATTAAATACAACGGTGTAAATTTATTTGATATGAATTTATTTAAGAAATACTTTATAAGCACAATTTGAATTAACATCTGATGCCAAAGCAATCCGATCTTCGAGCGCATCGGGTTTTTTATTCTCCTTGGGTGGGGATATCTAGGGATTTTGGGTGACAACGAATGGTTCAAACGTAAACGCCACTAAAAAGCCTAACCCTGATTAGTTCAAAAATTCCAAAAAACTATCACCATCGTCTCTCGCAGTTATAGCTTATATCAAATTCGTTTAATTACCCATAATCAAAATCTCTACCCTGTCTGACCGTGTGGTGGTTTTTCCGGTGTCAGTCTAGCCCGTGGGTATTCATACCGAGTTGCATTCAAAGATAGGGAGATAGGGAGATAGGGAGATTGGGAGATTGGGAGATTGGGAGATTGGGAGATTGGGAGATGGGCAAATTGGCGGAAGAGAAAGTTGTACGTTTGACCGCAACTTGGTATCAAGCAGACTTGAGATGAGTTGTTATTCTCTTCAAACCACTTGCGATCATAACCAATTAATCACACTTGAGGTGCGACCCGTGGCGAATTTAATAATTAGATGCGGAAAGCGCACCTAACTAGTTTGAGCTTCGCGGCTTAAGAGGGATGGGAAAAGGCAAGTTTTGTCAAATTCTTGGGTTGACTAGAACCAGGGAACTGACTCCTATTTTCCCCAAATCCTTTCAGGCCACAACCCACACCCGGTCTAGTTTTTACCCTGATTGTCACCCCCTCAGGTGCGACCCGTGGCGAATTTAATTCTTAATAGGTCAAGCGCACCTATTGAATCTTGGCAAAAAAATCCCCCGGCTAGTGTCGGGGAAACTCCTTAGAAGTATGAAGTGTGAATTCTCAGGTTATTATAGGCCAATGCTGCTTCTTGAACTATATACCAATAGTTAGTATCTAGCTATAGTGACATAAACAAGCAATTAACATCACAATGATGGCAGGAATTGGATGATGGCAGGACTTGGTCGTGCAACGAGAGCCAAATAGTTTTTGCCATACCAATGGTATCGTACCATAGAAGCTGACGCTTCGCGATGTAAAAGCTGGTTTGGCTTACCCCACCCAACTTATAAAGTATGGGTGTAAATTATGGGTGGGGACTGCACTCACAAATTTTCTTCAACTGAACACGAGATCAGTATGGCATGATGGCTTCTCGCGGATTAACTTCATATGGATTGAGCGAGTTTCCTTGCCATCCACTGACACTGCCATGATTGGGTAGTCAATCACACCATCCTGGAAAGACATCTGGAAGCTGAAGGTACCGTCTGGGTTAATCTTGATCGGACGTCCATCAATAGTAAGGGAAGCACGAGGATCAGTGGTACCATGGATAATTAGCTCAGCATCTACGACTAAGGACAATTCCGGAGAACGAGCGGGGGGAGCAGAAGCATTGAAACCAGCTCCCGACATATTTGGAGAAACCCACTTACCAATACCCGAAGGGAAAGCATTGGAACTTATTACTGACCTTGGTAGTTGCTGCATAGAACTATAAAGAGAACCAGCTACTCCCTCAGCTTCCACAGATTGAGTCATGCCAAAGATTTCCCCATAGATAGGTAGATCAGGAATTTCCGAGCTACTCCCATTAGCTGTCTGGCTAGGCGGCACAAGTTTTAGGACAGTCTTACCCTGTAGATTATCATCCCAGTTGACCGTGACGAATTGGTCTTCCATCCATTTAGAGGGATAGGCAGGGGGAACATGGATAGGTGCTGAACGGGCCAGAACTAGCCATTGACCATCTTCACAGCGATAACCAATCTCAACTAAATAGTCGCGATCGCTAACTGGCATGGGTAGATACCATTCTCGCGCTAGCTCATCACAGGCATATTCTTGGATACTATGGGGACTTTGATAATCCAGTTTGATTGCGGTAACATCATAGAGCCTTAGAGCGAGTTGTTGACCTCCCTGAGAGCGCAGTTCTTGTTTATGTTCATACGGAATCTCCCAATAGGCATAAGACCAATGTGGATCACGAGGCATTAGGACAATCCGGCTTTCACCATAACCTTCTGGTAGCTCTGCTAATCCCTCATCAACAGAAACTAGAGTATCACTAGTCGGCTCTTCTTGAGCTAATTCAAACTTGGTTGATTCCACATTCCGTTGTGCCTCAATTATCGGCGATGGAGTGGTAGACCTTTTGTGACGTTCTATTGCTTGAATTTCCGCCAATAAGCGTGCCTTACGCATTCTACTGTATCGAGATATACCATATTCACTTGCGACTCTACGTAATTGCCGTAGAGTCATTTCTTCTAGGGGAGTTCCTTCTTTTGCCATGATTTATGTTCTATACGTTGTTAGGTTGCCTGATAGATTACTGATGTCAATCTTGAGGTGCGACCCGTGGCGAATTTAATTCTTAATACGGAAAGCGCACCTAATTAAAAAAAGTTTTGGTTGCTATGAAACTTACCATTAGGTCAAACCTGACTAAAGTTTTTATCCTTCTTGATTCCCAGACTTTAATGGAAATTGCCCGTCTACCCTTGGGACAGTTCAGTGATTTTTTATACCAACAATATGCTCAAGTCAGCCATCGATAATTTGGTGAAATACTAACAAACCAGCATTTTTATGGGATCCTCTGAGCAACTATATATAACAAGGAATTTTTTGGTCAGGTCAAGGGGTAAATCAGCCTATTTTCGGTAAATTCACGCATTTACCAGAAAATCTGGACTCAAAATGTCATGAGATTATCACATCACTCCTCAGGTGGGACCCGAACGCGCCCCGCGTCGGCTTTGCCGAAAGGCACGATCCAAGGCCGTGAGCAATCCCTCACGGCCTTGGAGGCGCGCACCTTGAGGGAATTTAATTCTTAATAGGTCAAGCGCACCTAAGGACTCAGTCATCAATATTATCAAGTTAGGCACCATCAGTAATCCGTCCCCAAGAAGGATGAAGCTCTGATCTACTTATCCTTGACACTTTTCATTAATCATTTATCTCTGAGCCTTAATCAGGATAAGCAAGACTATTTGGCTGCTTTCCTCAAAGGTGAGCGAAGCGTGGCAAGGCAAAGCTAATCGCATCATCAATCATTAACAGGAATAATCATTACTTTTCCCTTTTCTTTTCGACAGGAATTGACTGGTCAGATATGTTTTTAGTTATCTTACCATCCAACCCTTAATTAACCACTGACCCCCTTGGCGTACTAAGTTATACTTGACTCTTAAGTTGTCATTACTCGAAGCTGCCGGACTCAGCATACCATCTTGATATACCTTTGCTTGCTCCTTGACCGCAGCATCTATCACAGCTTGATTAGGATTCGATTTGCTAGTCTCAACTGAGTTAATTTTGACGGTGTGCTTGTAGATCCGGTAAGAGTTATTGTTTTTAGCCGCTTTAGCACTTTTTCGCCATACAGACAGAGCTGGCTCAGCTAAGATTTTACTAAGTTGCCCTACCTGATGTTTTGGTCCAAAGGCAAGTTTCTTAGTGTTTAGCCAGGTTTCGATGACTTGCTGAGCCGTTTCTTGATTTATAGGACCACTTGGAGCGATCAGCCCACTGCCGCTCGGAGGAATCGGGACTGGAGGTTGGTCAAGCTGCACAAAAGGTTGTTCTCCCTCTAAGGGTGGTGTTGAAAAACTTTTGAGAGCTTTATTGAGCAAAATCAGCAGGATGCCCAGTCCTAGCAAACCTAAAAGACTCAGGAAAATCAGACGTCTTAGTTTAGCCGGTGGTTTGAATCGCTCTGGTGAAGGTTCCATAGGATCAGGGGATGAATGATTCAGACTGCTCCGCTGACTTGAGGAGTCTTTGACCAAAGAACCGCCTCTAGACCACCCAGGTGAGGCGGTTGAATTTTGACTATCCAGGGTTTTGCCTGACTTGCCCCCACCCAGAAAACTACCTAAGGATTGACGCCTACGACGCCGTCCATGACTCCGCAAACCTGTCGTTTTTGACTCTAAGTCCTGATCAGTTTGTGCTTCTGAGCCATTTGATGAGTGGGACATCCCTTGAGCTGTAGGCAAAGTTGATACCCCATTAGTGGTGAAGCGATCGCTATTGACCCTGCTTTGACTAACACCGTTCGCCAATGCCTCACCTGGCCACCTTGACCCCACCGTTACTGGTTCTGCCCTTGTCGGTGAGCCTTGGCCATTGCTGAATCTCTCTTGCCCCAGGATGCTTTTAGAAGAGCCTACCGTTGCATAGGTGGTTGTTTGGGAAGGTACAACCGTCCACTGATTGCTAGTTTCCTCAGATGAATCTGGTAAATTTTCTAGATAGGCTTGTACTTGATCATCAGCAAAGTATTCCTTCAAAGAGACCTTTTGATTCGCCAAATCCCGGAAGTGGGGAAATACAGATTCTTGTAGCCAACGCTCTCCGTAGAGGCATAATCCTGGCAATAAGTCTGGGGAATTTTGAGAATGTTCCCGAATGAAAGCTAGAGGTTCGTATTCCTGGCTCAGTTCCAAGGCACGACTGGCTTCTTCCGTTTGGCCCAGAAGCAGAGCACAAACCCCTTGTTCTAGGTGAACATCCTGCCGCTTACCCAAACGCATCAGCATTTTCTTGGCACGAGCAATCAAAGCGGGTTGTCTGTGGGCAAATCCCCTTGCTAGTAAGGCGTAAACAGCTAGGTATGTAGCCACTGCTGAAGGGCGTCGTGCTTCAGCTTCAAATAAGGTTTGCTGTTGGTTGGAGGTAAGATAGCCTCGCAACTGTTGGATAAAACGGAGAAAGTCATCAATCCCTAAACCAGATTGGTCATTACCAGTGCCATCGATACCTCGACGCTCCTGTAACATTTCTTGGAGCAACCGCAAGCCTTTGCGCCGCTCAATGGCTTTTTCTTCTGGCAGGGCTAATAATTCTAAAATGCGATAAGGGCGAAGTTTATAGAGGTCTGCCTGGATTTCTCCTCTAACACTCGGAAATAAGCCTTCTTGTAGAAGTAATTGTTGTCCAGTTTCTAGGGACATAGCTGCGTTTTCATACTCCGCTTGCTGCCATTGCTCTCGACCTAGCTCTAAGCAAGCAATAGCTAAGGTCAAAACCACGTCGGGTTGAACAAGTTGGGGATCCCCCAATTTCCCCTGACTTAATCCAAAGCTGTCACCTTTTTCCAGTAACGGTTGCGCTAACTTTAGAACCAGTTCGTATTCCCCAAGTTCTTGAAGAATCAGTAAGCTTCCGAGTAATTGGTCGTTATCAATTTCAATCGTAGGAGTGTGAGCTTCGACGGTTTCACCTGTTACTGTTTGATTAGTACCAGGAGCACCCGCCACTGATGGGTGTTGCTCTTGGAGTTGATAAGCTTTAGCAATCAAGCCAGCATCGTACTCCTCTCTTGTTTCGGGGTCACTCAAAACCCCGTAGGCTTTTTCAAGGAGTGTTTTACGAGAGGCTATTGCTGCTTCCGAATATTCTCGGCGCGGTAGTTGTAAGGTACGATCACGATAGGCTTGGCTGAGCTGTTGGGCTGTAGCCTGAATCGGCAATCCTAATATGCGGTAGTAATCGAGCGGAATGCGCACGGTTCACTTCCCCAGCTTTTCGAGCAACTGAATGAGTTGATGATAGCCCATATCGTACTCCCTAAACTGGCTATAGCTATTTATCTGTGACTTTAAAAGACACAGTATCGCAGCTAACCGGTTTTGTCGAGTCCCTAAACACTATATATTTTAGCAACTAGGGTGGATCATCTCTTTTAATTAACTTTACTTAAACTAAACAGTATTGGTTGTCAAGCAGTAGTGTGATTTTAACTAAGCGTCAACCTGACCTAACTATTCGCTGCAGGCTTGACCTAGAAGAGAAATCCTGGAAGATAAACCCTGTAGGCTT
Source organism: Moorena sp. SIOASIH (assembly GCF_010671925.1). Classification (GTDB taxonomy): domain Bacteria; phylum Cyanobacteriota; class Cyanobacteriia; order Cyanobacteriales; family Coleofasciculaceae; genus Moorena. The sequence continues at coordinate 438,580 of NZ_JAAHIH010000004.1, forward strand.
GAGTGAAACTTTATAATAGCTTTGCTTAAATTGCCTAAACAAGTAGTTTGGCGAAATGCCAGTATAGTGTTGGGACAAGTATAGGACAAATTAATGGCTCAGGAAAGAACTTTACCTAAAGTAGAGGATTATAGCCCCATTACCAGCGCAGAAGGATTACTCCTTTATGAGGATATGATTCTCGGGCGCTTTTTTGAGGACAAATGTGCTGAAATGTACTATCGGGGCAAAATGTTTGGTTTTGTCCACCTCTACAACGGTCAAGAGGCAGTGTCAACAGGAGTCATCAAGGCGTTGCGTATAGGTGAAGACTTTGTTAGTAGCACCTATCGTGACCACGTCCATGCCTTAAGTGCAGGAGTGCCAGCACGGGAAGTGATGGCAGAGTTATTTGGCAAAGCCACAGGCTGTAGTAAGGGACGCGGTGGTTCAATGCATATGTTTTCACAAGAACATAATCTCCTAGGAGGTTATGCCTTTGTAGCTGAGGGAATTCCTGTTGCCACCGGTAGTGCTTTCCAAAGTAAATACCGTCGCGAAGCCTTGGGGGATGAGAGTGCTGATCAAGTCACCGTTTGCTTTTTTGGTGATGGAGCTTGCAATAATGGTCAGTTCTTTGAATGTTTGAATATGGCAGCCCTTTGGAAACTGCCTGTTATCTATGTGGTGGAAAACAACAAGTGGGCAATTGGGATGGCTCATGAACGGGCAACATCCCAGCCAGAAATTTACAAAAAAGCCAGTGTATTCGGTATGGCTGGAGTAGAAGTCGATGGGATGGATGTAATGGCCGTCAGAACTGTTGCCCAAGAAGCGATCGCTCGGGCACGTGCAGGAGAAGGACCAACCCTAATTGAAGCCCTGACCTACCGCTTCCGAGGTCACTCTCTGGCTGATCCCGATGAACTCCGCTCCAAAGAAGAGAAGGAATTCTGGTTAACTCGCGATCCCATTAAAAAGATGGCAAGTTACCTGACAGAAAATAATCTAGCTACTGCCGAAGAACTCAAAGCCATTGAGAGCAAAATCCAGGAAGTCATTAATGATGGAGTTGAGTTTGCCCAAGCCAGTCCTGAACCTGACCCTAGCGAACTACATCGCTATGTTTTTGCTGAGGATTAGTTAACTGAAGTATTAAATACTTCACACTTTCTTAGTCACGGTCTCAATCCTAGGAGTGCCATCGGCTTGTACCCAGGCAATGTAGGTGATACCGTGACCCAGGGCGTATTCTCTAATTTGTGCTGGTGAGCGTCCCCCTAAATCCATCTCTACCCTGACCAAATGCTCAGAATCTCTAAGTTTCTGGGCATAGGTAAAAGCCACTGCCTCAGCCTCGGTAAATTCTGGCACCACTAACCAATCACTAACTGGTGTCTGGGTGGGTAATTGATTACTCGACAGTAAGACATAATGAAGGTCTTCTAGGTTGAGGCAAAAACCAATTCCAGGGTAGGCTTCTCCTTGAGGATGATATAGACTCAGCAATTGATCGTACCGCCCTCCCTGACCTAAAACTCGGCTAGAGCCCTCGCTACTACTGACTACTTCAAAGACAATACCAGTGTAATAGTCAAAGGTTTGTACTAAGGTCAGGTCGAGAACGATCGGTAAGGGGCTAGGGGAACTACTATTTAAAAGTTCCACCAGGGATTTGAGATTGGTCACAATCTCGTGTTCCGATGAGTCTAAATCCAAGCTAGAAACCTTTTGCAAAACATCAGCCGGGTCTCCCCTCAGGTCAAAGATAAACAATGCCCGCTCTCGTAATTCTGGGGATAGGGGTAACGTTTCTAGGGTAACCCGGTCAAGATAGGCAATGGCTTGACGAACCTTTTCTTGCATAGGTTTGGGGAAGGGAGACAAAAGCGATCGCGTTAGCCGAGCTTCCCCCAAAATCAGGTGCCACTGCTGCAACCCTAAATTATTAAGACAATCGGCTAGCAACAGAAGAATTTCCCCATCTGCCAACAGCCCACCAACTCCCAATAATTCTACCCCCGACTGGTAAAACTCTAGTTGACGTCCGTGGTTACCTATAGTTGGTCGTCGAAATACATTGGCATTGTAATAGAGTCGCTGGGGTAAGGATAGGCAGGCTTCATTATTACTGCCAGCAATACGAGTTACCATTGCTCTCGCTATGGATGCCGTTAATTCTGGACGCAGCCCCAGGGTTCCTTCCTCAGCATCGTGCAACTGGATGACCGTGGAACGTTCGACAGCTCCTCCTGCCATCAGAGTATCCAACCATTCTAGGGTTGATGTGATAATCCGGTGATAACTCCAGCGGTGAAATACTTGCTGTAAGTGGTTAGCAATCCAGCGTTTTTGGGTAACTTCTAGGGGGAGTAAATCCCTTGCCCCTGGGGGTGGTTGATGAATCATTACTTTTTCTTTCCACCAAATAAACCACCAAATAAGCCACCACCATTAGATTTATTCGACGGTTTCCCTTTAGCTGCTTCAGGGGAAACCTTTGGCTGGCTACCGCCACTTTTGGGGACTAATTCATTGAGAACCTGTTTTGCCTTCAATGCTCTGTCGTTCTGAGGGTTCAATTGCAAAGCCTTATTAATGTGTACTTTAGCCATTGTCGCCTTATTTTGCTTCAAATAAGCAATTCCCAATAAACTATGGCAGTCGCTATTGTTTTGGTCCAACTTGAGAGCTTCTCGCAACTCCAGAACTGCCGCAGCAAAATTGTTCTTCACCAAATATCCTTCAGCACGCCGGATATAGCTATCCACTCGTGATACTCCCTTAGGCCCAACCGACCCTCCCTGTGATGTGGCACCGGTAGTAGTCTGACTATTTTGCTGGGTCACACCAGTTGCTTGAGTTTTCACAGGGGTTGATACAGGAGTTTTTACCGTTTCGCCCTTACCACTTTTACACATCAAATAAACTAGGTTAAGTTCACTGATTTCGGCAATTTTTGCCAAGGCTTGGTCAAGGGCTTGGTATTGCTCTGATGCTAGGTGGTCAACTGAGGTTCTGTAAAGATTATCTAAATTTGCCCCTGCTTGTAATAATTGCTTAGCCGTTGCGCTAGCCAGGGAAATTTTATCTCCTTGAGCCCCTAACCGCTTACTCAAGTGGCTTAGACTAGCAGCATAGTCACGATGACCTCGAGAGAGCTGTTCATAGGCGGGATTGACCAGTCGTGTTAACAGCAGATTTGCTTTATTTTTTTCGGCTTCGGTACTGGCTTTACAACTGTCGGGATGCAAACGTCTAGCAATTTGAAGGTACCGTTGACGGACTGCCTTAACATCCGCATCAACTGGAATTCCTAAAACTGCGTGGTAGTCAGTGAAATCAAGCTTGAAGAGTCCGTATTCAATTTTCAAAGACATAGGCAACTGTTCCATCTCAACTGCTGCAAGGCTCGTTTCTAGTATCTCTTAGATTGCCTAAACTGGGTTTGTTTAGCCAATAAAAAGCAGCTGCTTCGTTGAAGAAGCAGCTGTAACTATCTTTAGGTGCGACGTGGCGAATTTAATTCTTAATGGTAAGAGCGCACCTATAGTCCAATTAGGGTGCTTTAATTCATTCCGTAGGCTTTAGTAATCAAAATCGCCACCCATACCAGCACCAGCAGCAGCATTTTCCTTAGGCTCAGGCTTGTCTACCACAATACACTCAGTGGTCAACACCATACCTGCGATGGAAGCGGCATTTTGGAGAGCAGAACGAGTTACCTTAGCCGGGTCAACAATACCAGCTTCAAACATATCTACAAACTCACCATTGGAAGCATTGTAGCCGACGTTAAATTCTTTTTCTTTAACTCGCTCAGCGATCACCGCTCCATTCTGACCAGCGTTCTGGGCAATTCGCTTCAGAGGTGAAGACAAGGCACGAGAAACAATCATAGCACCGGTAAGTTCTTCAGCCTTCAGGTTCTCGTTTGCCCAAGTTTCTAGGTCAGGAGTCAGGTGAGCTAGAGTTGTCCCACCACCAGGGACAATACCTTCTTCCACAGCTGCCTTGGTAGCGTTGATGGCATCTTCCAGACGCAGCTTGCGGTCTTTCATTTCCGTTTCTGTCGCAGCACCCACTTTAATCACAGCGACACCACCAGCCAGCTTAGCTAACCGCTCTTGCAGTTTTTCTTTGTCGTAGGAAGAATCCGTTTCGTCCATCTGACGGCGGATTTGGTCACAACGACCCTTCACTGAATTTTCGTTCCCTTCAGCAACGATAGTGGTGTTGTCCTTAGTTATGGTCACACGACGGGATTTACCCAGCATTTCCAGCTTAGCGTTTTCAAGCTTTAGACCTGCATCTTCGGTGATTACTTGTGCACCAGTTAGGGTAGCAATGTCTTCCAACATAGCCTTACGGCGATCGCCAAAGCCAGGAGCCTTCACAGCTGCCACATTCAAAACACCCCTTAGGCGATTGACCACCAAGGTTGCCAGGGCTTCTTTCTCAATGTCCTCAGCAATAATCAGCAACGGCTTGCCAGAACGAGCCACTTGCTCAAGTACTGGCACCAGGTCTTGTACCAGGGTGATTTTCTTGTCAGTGAGCAGGAGGTGAGGTTCTTCTAGAACTGCTTCCATCCGCTCAGTATCAGTAGCAAAGTAGGGAGAGATATAGCCTTTGTCAAAGCGCATCCCTTCGGTAATTTCTAGTTCAGTGGTCATAGACTTCCCTTCTTCAAGGGAAATCACGCCCTCTTTGCCCACTTTGTCCATTGCGTCAGCAATCATCTGACCAACGGTCTCATCGTTACCCGCAGAGATCGAACCAACTTGGGCAACGGCTTTAGAGTCTTCTACTGAACGGGCATGTTCAGCAATCTTGTCCACCAGAAACGCAGTAGCTTTATCAATACCCCGCTTCAACGCGATGGGGTTAGCACCGGCAGCCACGTTGCGCAAGCCTTCTTTGACCACAGCATGAGCTAGTACCGTAGCGGTTGTAGTCCCATCACCAGCAGCATCATTGGTTTTTGAAGCTGCTTGCCGAATCAGAGAAACACCAGTGTTTTCAATGTGGTCTTCCAGTTCAATCTCTTTAGCAATGGTCACACCATCATTAACAATTTGAGGAGCACCAAACTTCTTCTCTAACACTACGTTGCGACCTTTTGGTCCAAGAGTGACAGCTACAGCTTCAGTCAGAGTGTCCATTCCCTTTTCTAGGGCGCGACGAGCATTTTCGTTGTAAATAATGCGCTTAGCCATAGGTTTTTCGTTCAGTTCCTAACGGTTATTAAGGTTTAATGAAGGTAAAAGGGTTGAAGATTTAAGGGTTCAACTTGTTTGCCGATACTTTTTAGCTACCAAAATCTACCAAGGTAGACTTTAGCCCGCCAATGCAAGATGCAATACCATCCAGGGGGTATCTCCGCGCTTCTCTGACGGAATATCCCGCGAGCGCCATAAAAATGTCAAAAAAGTTAGTTCCACCGGGATTTAAGCGCAACTATTTTTACCTTGGTTTTCGGCTTTAATTTAAGTTACATAATCATCCTTGTCGGTGTTACCATAATTTAACTCTCACAAATAATAAGAGTTTTTGGTAGACTATGGAACATTTTTTCCAGCTGTTTACTCACCTTCAAGGTGTTAGCTGACGACTGCCAAGATGTCTTTCTCTGACAACAAAACGTACTCTTCGTTGCCTAACTTAATATCGGTACCAGCGTACTTAGAGTAAAGTACCTTGTCCCCTACTTTGACTTCGAGAGCAGCGTGAGAACCATCATCGTTCCGCTTGCCAGGTCCGGTGTTTACAATTTGGCCAACTTGAGGCTTTTCCTTAGCGTTATCGGGTAGTAGAATACCGCCAGCAGTTTTTTCTTCAGCGGCGCTTACCTTAACAAAAACTCGATCCCCTAAGGGCTGAACGTTGGAAACACTCAGAGTTACAGCTGCCATATCAGTTTTTCCTCTCTACTTCATCTGATTCATCTGAGCCGATTTAGCACTCTCAGCTCCTGAGTGCTAATTTACTCAAAATCAGCAGGAGATGGCAATAAATACCTCTGTACGGGTTCCCGAACTCATAGTAGGCTAACAAAGGGCAAATCCAGGGATGAGATAGCTTTGGGTTATTATCTGTGTATCCGTATCCCTATGGTGTAGCTTGTCCCTTTTTCTTAGAAGGTTTAACCTTAGTCCCAGGAATTGATTAAAAAACCAGAACTACAACCCATGGACTGCTGACCACTGACAACTAGGATAAGCAAATAGATATAACAGATATGTTGTTACTCTCGCCCTTTCGACTCATCCTCACACACAAGCCCTAAAACTCATGCCAGCAGAGAAAACTGAGCCCTCAGTTACCCAACCATCTAATTCTGAGACTTCCACTCTCGAACCATCAGAGCAAATTACCCTAGCTGCTAACGTAAAGAGCTTAGGACTTAATCAAATTCAGCGCCACATTTTCTTGTGTGCTGATCAAACTAAACCGAAATGCTGCTCAAAAAAAATTAGCCTTGAATCCTGGGAATATCTTAAAAAACGCCTAAAAGAGCTAAAACTAGACCAGCCCAAGGAGGTTGAGCCAAGTTGCATTTTTCGCACCAAGGCTAATTGTCTGCGAGTCTGTACCTCTGGTCCTGTGATGGTAGTTTACCCAGATGGTGTTTGGTATCACCATGCTACCCCTGAGGTAATTGAACGCATTATTCAAGAGCATATTATTGGCAACCAAGTTTTAAAAGACTATGCTTTTTTAGTTCATCCTTTGCCAGAAACTCTTCAAGCATCTGCTTCAGACTACCAGGCAATGGCAGCAAATGGTACCCAACCCCAACCAGGTTAAGATCCTTTTCCTTACCAACCCTAATTATGGTGAGGTAGGATTATTGGTTGGAGAGTTAAAGCAGCTTGGTAACTTCCAGGCATTAGAAAAGGCAAGAGGTACTACCACTATTAAGAAAATTAAGCAAGCAAAGTATAACAAACGTTACAGTTATGAAGGACAATGCTGTAAGAGAGCAAAAAAAACTGCTGCTGATTGATGATGACCCCAACCTCATATTGCTAGTCAAGGACTACCTGGAGTTTAGGGGATACGAAGTGATTACCGCTGAACATGGCAAAGAAGCTCTGGACATTTTAGAGCAGGATATTCCTGATATGATTATCTGTGACGTGATGATGCCAGAGATGGACGGCTATACCCTGGTAGAAAAGGTCAGAGATGATTCTCGCACTAGCTGGATTCCCATACTATTTCTATCAGCCAAGGGTCAAAGCCAAGATCGAGTAAAGGGACTCAATAAGGGTGCGGATGTTTATATGGTTAAGCCCTTTGAGCCAGAAGAACTCGTAGCACAGGTGGAATCCTCCCTCAAGCAAGCTTCTCGTCTAATCCTTCACTCAGGTTCTGGCCCAGACAGCACACCTAAAATTAAGGTTCCTTACGATGTTGAGTTGACTCCTACTGAGCTAAAGGTTGTTCAGTTTGTGGCAAGAGGTATGGCAAATCGGGAAATTGCTGAGAAACTGAATGTTTCTCAGCGTACCATAGAAAGTCATGTGTCTAACATGCTAGGGAAAACTGGTCTCCATAACCGTACTGAATTAGCCCGTTGGGCAATTGAAAATAGTATGGCTTGAAGCTCCATAAGCCGATTGGTAAATCCTAGCAAGCCAACCTTGACCGTTCACTAATCACACAAGGACTAAGCTCGTGAGCCCAGAAACTATTGTTAACAATCCCTCGCCACCGGCAGAGTCAGCTCCGGCTAGGGGTGCAGCTTATGACCTAACTGAATTCGATGCTAGGGTCATGAAAACCTATGGACGCTTTCCCATTGCCTTAGAACGGGGTGCGGGTTGCCATGTCTGGGATACTTCCGGGCGAGACTATCTTGACTTTGTGGCAGGGATTGCTACCTGTACCTTAGGTCATGCTCACCCAGTTGTGGTAGAAACGGTAATTAAGCAAATCCAAAAGCTAAACCATGTTTCTAATCTTTACTACATTCCAGAGCAAGGGGCATTAGCGAAATGGCTCATTGACCATTCTTGTGCAGAACGAGTATTTTTCTGTAACTCGGGAGCGGAGGCTAATGAAGCTGCTATCAAACTGGCACGGAAATATGGCCACACTGTGCTAGATATTGAACAGCCAGTGATTTTGACCGCTAACGCTAGTTTCCATGGGCGAACCTTGGCAACAATCACGGCAACTGGTCAGCCTAAGTACCAGAAAAACTTTGACCCCTTGGTACCTGGGTTCGAGTACGTACCCTATAACGATATTCAGGCACTGGAAAATGCGATCGCAGATATTGATGAGGGAAATCGGCGAGTAGCAGCAGTGATGCTCGAACCATTGCAGGGAGAAGGGGGTGTTCGCCCAGGAGACCTAGAGTACTTCCAGCAAGTTAGAAAGATCTGTGATGAAACTGGCATCCTGCTGATTCTAGATGAAGTCCAGGTGGGTATGGGTCGCACTGGTAAATACTGGGGCTATCAGAATCTGGGAATAGAGCCAGATATCTTCACCAGTGCTAAGGGATTGGCTGGTGGTATTCCCATTGGAGCGATGATGTCTAAGAAATTCTGTGATATCTTCCAACCGGGAGAGCACGCTAGCACCTTTGGTGGTAATCCCTTTGTCTGTGCAGTCGCCCTATCTGTAGGAAAAACTTTGGAACAGGAGAATATTTTGCAAAATGTTCAGGTGCGGGGTGACCAGCTGCGCACCAGACTGAGAGCGATCGCTCAGAAATATCCCCAAGTCATTGAAGAAGTGCGAGGTTGGGGTCTAATTAATGGGCTTGTACTAAAATCAGATATTGATCTAACTTCAGTAGATGTGGTTAAAGCCGTGATGGAACGGGGTTTGTTGTTGGTACCAGCAGGACCAAAGGTAGTTCGCTTTGTTCCACCCCTAATTGTCTCAGCCGGTGAAGTTGACCAAGCCGCTCTTATTGTAGAGCAAGCTTTACAAGCTTTAGCTTAACCGTCAACCGTCAACCGTCAACTATCAGCAATCTCGATAATCTTGACTTTAACTTGACCCTCACCTAACTGAATTTGTAGTTCTTCTCCAGGAGCCAAATTACCTGTAGACGAAGCAATGGTTCCGTCTGGGGTACGCACTAGTGCATAGCCTCGTTTTAGGACTTTTTGAGGGTCAAGGGTATTGAGCTTTTCCTTGAGCAGCTGACAGTGCTGGACCCCTTGGCTCAAACGCTTTGAGGTCACTTGCAACAATCGCTGATGCTGAAATGCGTTCCCATTTTGTTCCTGGTGTAGTTGTTGGTCTAGACCTAGGTGTCGTAATCGTGTGCGTAGATGGTGTAGTTGATGGCGAGATGCCTCTGTGATTTGAGTCACGGCTTGATAAAGGCTAGTCCGCCGCTGTTGATGTTCAGCATAAAGGGTGATCAGTTCTGGTACAGCTTGTTCCGCTGCTGCTGTCGGGGTGTGAGCACTGTGATCAGCTACTAAGTCAGCTAAGGATTCATCCCGTTGATGACCAATACCGGTAATCACCGGTATTGAGCATTGAGCAATTGCTCGCACCACCCGTTCATCATTGAAACAAGCTAAATCCTCTGATGCTCCACCCCCTCTAGCTAATATCAGCAATTTGGCTCTGCCATCCCCCTCGACTCGATCAATAGCGTTAACTATTGATACTGGAGCAAGTTCCCCTTGAACCTGAGCCGGTGAAAGCAAGACTCGTAAGCCAGGATACCGTTGCTGTAGTGTACGTTTAATATCTCCCCAAGCGGCAGCTTGGGGGGAGGTAACCACAGCAATAATTTCAGGATGAATCGGCAGGGGGCGCTTTCGTTGTGGGTCAAATAATCCTTCTGCTTCAAATCGTTGGCGCAATTGCCGTGACCGCAAGGCTTGCAACCCCTCACCCGCCGGTAAGGCTTGCCAGACATTCAGCTGATACTGTCCCCGCTGAGGATAAACTCGGAGACTGCCCAAAATAATCAACTGTTCTCCTATTGCTGGTAGTTGCACCAGCTTGCTTAACTGGCTCTTCCAGGCTACACACTGTATAGTAGCTTTGGCATCTGGGTCTTGGAGGGTAAAAAACATCCCTTTTGGATGGTGGTTGCTACTAGAAACTTCTCCAATCACCCAAACTCTATGAAGTTGGTCATCTTCCTCTAACAACTCTTGGATATAGTCAGTTAACCCAGCAACCGACACAATTGCTTCTGAGAATAGGGAATTGATTATAGATGAGGCCATTCTTAAGGTAATCGTTAATAAATTAATAATTTTTCACATAATGCTGTTGAAGGTTGTCTAGTTACTGATCAAGGCTTTTGCCTATTCTATGTAACCAATTTTATTTAAATTCTGACCAAAGGTATTTCCTAGTGGGTAACCCATGCCAAGATTCATGCCCCTAGCAACTGGCAAAATCTGATTCCTTTAGAATAATTTCTTTACAAGGAAGTACCTTTGTACTATAATTTACCCAAGTGACTGATCCTCCTCAACATTCCTACCCAGCTTCACTAACCACTGTTCGAGAAAGCTGAAGGACCTTCAACCGTTAAAATGGATCAGTGATTATCTACCCAAAGTCTGGCCTTATCCTTGCATTTGAGAGCCAGGAGACTTGAGCCGCACCGATGTTAACAAGGGACGGGATTTACCCGACCATTGGCATACTATAGTGTATTAGTCAAATCGGTTAAAACCCCTAATTTCAAGAAAACTAAAATTAACAGCACAGCTTTTGTTGAGCTATTTTCCCTCCTCCTGTTGTCAGAACCCCCACAACAGTCTGAGTCAAATCCTACTTTGAGGTGCGACTTAAGGCCGGGTTCCCCGGCCTAGGAGGCGCGCACCTTGAACGTTGCGTGTAGGCGGTCTTTAACCCCTTGAGCAACATACCCTATCAATCCCCCATGTTTATTTAGGGGCATAATTCAAACTATCTAACCAGTTCCCATACAGTCAACTTTTTGAGGCATCCATGGCTACCCCAATCACAAACAGTCCCGAAAAAGAAAAAGCTCTGAACCTGGTACTTAAACAAATTGAGCGTAATTTTGGTAAAGGTGCCATCATGCGCTTGGGTGATGCCACCCGCATGAAAGTGGAAACAATTCGGAGTGGGGCAATTACCCTAGATTTAGCCTTGGGGGGTGGTCTGCCAAAAGGTCGCATTATTGAAATTTATGGTCCAGAAAGCTCTGGTAAGACAACCCTAGCGTTGCATGCCGTTTCAGAAGTGCAAAAATCTGGGGGAGTTGCAGCGTTTGTTGATGCAGAACACGCCCTTGATCCTACCTACTCTGCAGCTTTGGGGGTTGACATCGCCAACCTTTTAGTATCTCAACCTGACACAGGTGAATCAGCCCTAGAAATTGTGGATCAGCTGGTTCGTTCTGCTGCAGTCGATATCGTTGTTATTGACTCCGTAGCCGCTTTGGTACCCCGTGCAGAAATTGAAGGGGAAATGGGTGATAACCAAGTGGGTTTACAGGCGCGGTTGATGAGTAAAGCGCTGCGCAAGATTGCTGGGAACATTGGTAAATCTGGGTGTACTGTTATTTTCCTCAATCAGCTACGACAAAAAATCGGCATCACCTATGGTAGCCCAGAGGTGACTACTGGTGGTAATGCACTTAAGTTCTATGCTTCAGTTCGCCTGGATATTCGTCGAATTCAAACCCTGAAAAAATCTAACGAGGGCGAATATGGGATTCGTGCCAAAGTCAAAGTTGCCAAAAATAAAGTTGCCCCTCCTTTCCGCATCGCAGAGTTTGACATTATTTTTGGCCAAGGGATTTCCCGCTTAGGGTGTCTGGTTGATTTAGCAGAACAAACCAAAGTCATTCTGCGCAAGGGTGCCTGGTACAGCCACAATGGGGAGAATATTGCTCAAGGTCGGGATAATACAGTTAAGTATTTAGTTGAACATCCTGAGTTCGCTGAGAATATTGAACAGCAAGTACGTGAGCAACTGGACATGGGAGCAGTAGTTTCAGCTAACTCAGTGGCTCCTATGGATAGCAAGGAAGCGGATAGCTTAGAAGCAGGAGATGAGGAGGCTTAATTTATCAGCGTGTCGCGTATCAGCTATCAGCCATTAGCTATCAGTTATCAGCTATCAGTTATCAGCGTGTCGCTTATCAGCTATCAGTTATCAGCTATCAGTTATCAGCGTGTCGCGTATCAGCTATCAGCTAATGCGCTACGCGCACGCTACTTGAAGTGCTTTTGAATAAGCGATGCAGCAAGGGAACAGGGGGTTTCCCCCACGAGTGCATCTCAGTTTTGAAATTAGACAAAAATTCGGGCGAAAATTCCCGCGCCCGGGTCCCACACTCCCCACACTCCCCACACTCCCCACACTCCCCACACTCCCCACACTCCCCACACTCCCCACACTCCCCACACTCCCCACACTTGCGATATTTTTTACAAATATGAGATGCACCCTTCCCCCACTCCCTATTGCATCAAGACAACAGGTAAGCATTGGTTTAATCTGAGTAAAGTCACAGCGCTTGTGGCCTGTGCCACAAAGCTGACCGCTGACCGCTGACCGCTGACCGCTGACCGCTGATAGCTAAATGCTTACAATTCACTTTTCTTGAGTGTACTTTCTAATTAAAAAGCGGTCTAGAATTTCTAACTGCTGAGCCGGAGTGAGTTCAGAGGAGGTTGATCCGTCAACCTCTTCCATTTCTAGTTCAGATTCTTCTGAGGCAAATACGTCTGTTTCTTGTGGCTCTACAGATGGGTTAGTGTCTTGACTGATATCATCTAGGGATAAGGATGAGCCAATGGTTGGGTGATCACTGCTCAAGTTGTTTTCTGCTGCTAAGGCTTCGATTTGGGTTAGGATATCTGAGCTAATGTTCTCTACAGTCTTAGTATGTTGGCAAAAGAAAAAACAAAAACTAATGCTAGCGAGGCGCACATACTGGCCATCCTTGAGCAGATGACGCCCTTTGACTCGTTTTCCATTGATAAAGGAACCATTGGTGCTCTCCAGGTCAATTAGATAAAATCCCTGCTTCTGAATGTGCTGAATCACAGCATGATGTCTAGACAAACGCTTCTCGGGGAGCTGTATCGCCGACTGGCGTCCCCGACCGATTGTCCAAATTGCCTGAGGCTGGAGCAGGGTTTGAGTTTTACCATTCACTAGGTTAGTGAGTAAATAGGCTTGTTGACCCTGAATGACACCAGCTACATATCGTGTTTCAAACAAGCCGATAGGATGGTTAGTTTTTTCGAGCTAAAAATTTTTTGTCTAGTAGAGTCTAATGATGATTTTCGCTAAAATCTAGACAAACCTACACATTTACTTCACACCTAATCGGAAGTAGAAGATAGGCTATGCTTACCATGGCTTCCTTAATCTTGTTATCCTACTAGTATACCCTGATATTCCTCTGTGGCTCCAAGGAGTGTCATGGTTTTGCTACTATAATTTCCGTTCTGCCTTATTTTCCAGGCGAAATAGCCAAACCATCAAGATAACTACACCGATTTGCAGAGCCAAGTTAGGCATGGCAGTAGCTACAGATTTTCCAGCAGCTAACTGGGCTAGAAAAACCATTGCACCGATGAAACCAGATGCACCAAAGGCAATATAGATAAACTTTCTTAAGCCTCGGTAGGGATGTTGGGCTTCTGCTTTTAGCCTGGCATACTTCTCTGGATTCATTTTTTGCCCAGAGACTTTGGAATTGGGGTAAGGTTTTTTTGAGTTCGAGTTGGTCATTAATGTTTTACTCTGACTTACCTGACTGATTTGCTATAGTCATATTTGCTATATTAGTAGACTGGTGCCGATGTAGCTCAGTGGTAGAGCATTCGATTCGTAATCGAACGGTCGGCGGTTCAAATCCGCTCATCGGCTTTGGGTCAGCATAGAGCTATCAGTTATCAGCTATCAGTTATCAGCGTGTCGCGTATCAGCTTCGGGCCTGTGGCCAAGCTACACCGAACAGCTTTTGAATAAAATCAGCTGACCGCTGACCGCTGACCACTGACCACTGACTGTTGACCACTGACCACTGACCGCTGACCGCTGACCGCTGACTGCTTACCCACTGATATTAGTTTTAAGGATATTAAAGCTCAAATGGGAGCCACCTTTAGGTATGATCTTAAAAAAGTATGAAGTTAATCGTGTCGCAAGCTCAGATGGTTTTTGATCTAGATTCCTAATTCCAGATCAAAAACCATCTGAGCAATGTCTCACCTGGTGCTTCATTTTCCGTATTTCATATCTTCTTGGGAGAAGTCAACATGGTAACCCTCAAAATAGTTGTTTATATAGTCGTTAGCTTCTTTATTGGCTTATTTGTCTTTGGCTTCTTGTCAAACGACCCATCTCGTAACCCGAAGCGGAAGGATTTCGAGTAAATAGCGTTCGCGAAGCGGTTCCAAAGGAACATCGCAAAGCGGTTCCAAAGGAACATCGCATTATGCTGCTTTTGCTAACAACGACGAGATAACCCTCGACCTTTTCTGATGCTGTGGGTCAATCAACGGCAAGGTTATATCCTGAAGCGACCCACACGCACTTCAATTTGTAGTATGTCAAGTAGTTTGGAAAAAACCCCATCATTCAATCTCCTTGGGGACTCCCGTTATAGTCGTTCGCGCAGCGTCTGGCACTGCCAGTAAGACAAGCGCGGGAGGCGGGGCTTATAAAGTGCGGACGCAGGTTCCGCACACAGCCCCTTGGGAATTGGAGACATTAACTATTGCGTGTCTTGATAATTTATGCTAGGATAAATATATTATTGTGCTCAAAAGAGTGCCGGTTTGTTCGCAAGCTGCAAAGCCTCTGCTAAAAGGATAAACCAACTTTAATCTTGAAAAAGTAAGCCTAATGATTTTATTAATCGGAGGGTGTAGAGGCTATTTGGTTTAGCCGTTAAGGGTTTTATACTCTTAAGAATCCCAGCTCCTAGGGAGCCGCTACGCGAACGCTATAATCTTTGATTTAGCGACGGGAGTATCAAACCTAGTTATTAATATAAGTATTTATACATATTTTCATAGATAGGTTTGGGATTGACCTGCACTCAGATTTCGCGATCGCAATATCTGCGATCGCATTATCCTGTCATGTCTCTCAAACAGGTCAACTAGAGATAGCCACAGCTATTTAACACGGGACTATCCACACAAAGCCACGCTCCTTCAAGAGTGTGGTTTTCTATTTGTGCTTAATTAATAGTATTATGAGCTGTCTTTGTCGATAACCTATTTGGAACTACAATCTTGGGGATTGAGTCAAGGATTGTTGGTCTGAATACTAAAACACCAGCCAATTAGTAAAAAATGCCCCAGCCAGTTCAGCCGCCGGTCGTACCCGCAATTATTCAAACCGTTAAACCTTCCCAGACCACTAGCCACCTTGATGAATTATCTAAAAGCATAACTGTTTCGGCACAGTACCAAACACAGCAAAACCAGGTACTGCTCAAACCCTATCCAACAGGAGAGCTAAAGGTTGAGGCTTTGCCAATATTAGGCACAGACAAAAGCGCTGCTAGCTTAGGTCCACCCATTTCCCGAGCAGTTGGCCAGACCTTGCCAAGGATAACAAACAGCCAAGACAATTGGCAACTAGGGCAAGGAAAACAGTGGCAACAAACTCTTCTAAAACCAGGAATCAAGCCACCACTCAATCCTGATTTAACCTCCTTACTCAAGAGTCCAACTCCAGAAGCACCATCAACTTTGGAACCGGAATTTTCGACTAGGTTTTCTCCTAAGTTTTCATCATCGGTTACTTCTGAGACACCCAATCTTAATGATCAGGAGCAATTGGTTATCTCGAACGATCAATTGCAGCCACTGAGTCAACCTGATAGCCAACCTGATAGCCAACCTGATAGCCAACCTGAGCTAACACCTGAGCCTGGGAATCAGGAAAGATTCTTCCCTGTCAACTCCTACCCCAAACGATGTTCTACTCTCGAAACCTTACCCACGCCAGATGACCCCTTGAGCATCAGTCCCAATTGCCCTTTGCCAATTGCTAGGAGCAAGCGTATTATAGCTCAAGAGCGGGGGGGAGAGACTAGAGAGTTTGAGTTAATCATCCCTGAACAATCTAACCCACCTTCCCTAGAAGAGACTATACCCTCATCAGACCAAGACTTGTCTCAATCCCAATCTGGTTCGGAGTTAGATTCCGAAGTTACTGCTCCCACAATTACCTTCGATACCAATGAGCAGCTAGACATACTTGAACTGACTTCAGACCGTCAAGAGTATGACCAAACCAGACAAGTGATTACAGCAGTGGGTAATGTTACCTTGCGGTTTCAAGACGCCTTACTAGAAGCTGACCGTCTGCAAGTCAACTTGCCTAATCGCATTGTGGTTGCGGATGGGAATGTGGCTCTGACCCGTGGTAACCAGGTGCTAGAGGGAGAGCGCTTTGAGTATTATTTTGTTCAAGATACTGGTGTGGTTTTCAAGGCTAGGGGAGAATTTGTCAGAGCAAGTTCAGATTCTGGGCCACCCCCCCCAACTCAACCGGTCAGTCGCAGAATTATTAATAGCCAGCCCTTAACTGGAATTAGTAATCCTGGAGCCTTTGCCATTGAGTTTGGTGCTCGGGTTATTCCCAATGCTGAAACTGGGACAACCACAACAACCATAGAATCCCCAGAAATAGAAGGGACTATCAATCGATTCCGCTATGAAGCCGACCGGGTGGAGTTTGACGGGTTAGAAGGAGTTGCTACTAATGTCAGAATTACCAACGACCCCTTTTCCCCACCAGAGTTGGAGTGGCGCACCAGAAATGCTCGATTTCGCCGGATTTCCCCAGAAGTAGACGAAGTAATTGCCAAGAATCCTCGACTTGTGTTTGATCAAGGGTTTTCTTTGCCTACATTTCGTGAACGGTTTGTGATTGACCGCCGTGAGCGGCAACCGAGTTTATTGGATTTTGGGTATGATGATGACGACCGGGGTGGTGTGTTTATTCAGCGTGGCTTCAAGATAGTTGAAACTCCCTCGGTCAGGTTTAGTCTAACACCACAGTTCTTTCTTCAAAAAGCTATTCTTGGAGACAATGATGAAGATGAGAACAATGATGCAGAAGGTGGTGGCGTAATCGATCCGGCTAACTTTGGTTTGCTTGTTGACCTCGATGCTTCCTTAGGGCCACGCAGGACACTGGTAGGTTCCGCAGAACTCACTAGTCTGGATCCTGAGGATTTAGAAAACGAAACTCGGGGAAGTTTGCGCCTCCGACAAACCATTGGTAACACTTACCCTCATCGCCTGACCTTGGAAGCCAGCTACCGCGATCGCCTTTTCAATGGCTCTTTGGGTTTCCAAACCGTTCAGAGTAGTATTGGTGGTGTATTTGAATCACCGACAATTCCCTTAGGGAAAACTGGCTTGACTATTCGATATCAAGCTGGCGTTCAGCGTATTAATGCTAACACAGATCGAGTAGACTTGCTACCTCTGCCACCTCGGGATAACAATCGGATTAATTTGACCCGTTATCAAGGGAGTGCAACCTTAACTTGGACACAACCCCTTTGGCAAGGTGAAATCTTGCCAGCAACTGCTGAAGAAGGTATGCGATATACACCAGCACCAATCTTACCCAATGTTCAACTGAATTCATCCATTACGGGTGTGGCTAGTGCCTATAGTAACGGTGATTCTCAAGAATTTCTCCGTGGGAACATTGGCTTAAGTGGGCAATTTGGTCATTTTTCTAAACCCTTTCTCGACTATACGGGTTTTAATATCAGCTATAGTGAAGTAGCCTTAGGAAATACATCACCATTTTTATTCGACCGAGTTGCAGATACTCGTATCCTTAATGCTGGTATTACCCAACAACTCTATGGTCCGTTTCGAGTGGGTTTTCAGACTTCCCTAAATTTAGATACAAATCAGGAAATTAGTACTGATTTATTTTTAGAGTATTCTCGTCGAAGCTACAATATTTTATTCCGCTATAATCCAGTTCAACAACGGGGTTTAGTTGGTTTACGAATTAATGATTTTAATTGGACAGGTGCCACAGAACCCTTTGATACGTTTAGTAACAGCTGGGAGGATGATTAGGGAGTAGGGATTAGGGAGTAGGGAGTAGGGTGAAGAAAATTTAATGGCTCTGATAATTATCAGAAACGTTAGAATTATTTGTGGAAATCTAAACCCTACCGAAATTAATATCCTGGATAGGTTGGGCATCTCAGATGAAGACTAATAAGCATCGGTCAGTCTGTGGGAAATTCAAGCAGCGGTTAAGTAATGCGGTTAAACGCTGGTTTAATTCCCCTAAAATTCGTCATAGCAGCACCACACAAGCAATAACTGTTACTGTGGGAGAGCCTGCTCCTCCCTACAAACCTCCCTCAAGTCAGCGACCTAACCACAACTACGGCGTAAGTCATCTTACCTGGCCCCCTGGTTATCAGCTACAGAAGGATAAGTACACCATCGAAAAAAAACTAGGACAAGGTGGACTAGGTATTACGTATTTAGCCCGAACTAAAACAGGCGATCGCATCGTTATCAAAACTATCGTTAATCATGTACTCCGCCAAGATAATTTATTAGAATTTTGGAAAATTTTTGCCAACGAAGCGGTAAAGTTAGCCCAATGTAGCCGTGGGAATCCTCATCTAGTCCGTTTATCTGAAGAAATTATCCGAGAAGGTGAACTGCCCTGCCTAATCATGGAATACATCGAGGGGGAAACCTTGTCGGCTCTGGTGAAACGGCAGGGTGTGCTCTCAGAAGAGCAAGCGCTGCTCTACATCAAGCAAATTGGTAGCGCCCTCTGGGACATTCATCAGCAAGGGTTGCTCCATCGGGATGTTAAACCTGATAACATCATGGTGGGTCACGATGGTTCTGGTGCGGTGTTGATTGATTTGGGCATTGCTACTAAGTTTGTGCCTGGGGTTACACAAACTCATCTCTATGCCGTGACTCCAGGTTATGCTCCTCTGGAACAATATGAGTGGCGTTCGCAACTCGGTCCTTATACCGATGTTTATGCTTTGGCCGCTACCTTGTATGTGCTCTTAACTGGAAAGAAACCAGTATCAGCTGATGAGCGGATTCAGGGAGCTGAATTACCAGCACCAAAGGATTTTAATCCTAAGATTAGCGGACGCATAAATCGAGCCATTCTCAATGCCATGAATTTGGTGGCTAGCGATCGCCCTCAGTCTATACCAGAATTTTTAGCATTACTCGGTATTGAATTACCAAATTATAATACTAACTCTAATAATAGCACAAATAGCACTAATAATCAACCACAGACAACCGCTAAAGTTGAAGACTTTTATATAGAACGTCCCCAAGATGCTGAGTGTTATCAAAAGATTTTACAACCAGGGCAGCTAATTCGGATTAAAGCACCGAAGCTGATGGGTAAAACCTTACTCAGTCATCGGATTCTTGATTATGCTAAATCTAGGGGTTATGGCACGGTTTATTTAAATCTGAATCAGTTACCTTGCCATGACTTGGATATATTTTTACAGTCGTTTTGTGTACGAGTTGGTGACAACTTGGGGTTATCAGACCAGTTGGATAAGTATTGGAGTAAACGGTTATATAGTAAGGTAAATTGTCAACGATATTTTGAGCAGTATCTCTTAGCCTCTTTATCCACTCCTATAGTTTTGTGCTTGGATGAAGTAGACCGAGTGTTTGCTTATCAACAAGTAGCTGGCGAATTTCTAGGGTTGCTGCGCACTTGGCATGAAGATTCCAAAAATAATGAGCCTTGGAATAAATTGCGCTTGATTGTCGTTTATTCTACGGAAGTTTATATTGAATTGGATATCAATCAGTCTCCTTTTAATGTGGGATATCCTGTAGATTTAACTGATTTTTACTTAGATAAAATTCAGAGTTTAGCTGGGCGTTATGGTTTAAGTTTATCGATTGAATCAGGGCAAAAATTAATGGGAATGGTAGGGGGACATCCTTATTTGTTGAACCTGGCTTTCTCTACTATTAGCAAAAATCCCAACATGACCATGGAGCATCTTTTAGAAACCGCCCCGACAGAATCAGGGATTTATCGTCATCATTTGCGAGAACTTTTAAATAATCTAATTCTCCATCCCAATTTACTAAACCCTTTCAATAAATTACTGACAACTACTCAAGCTTTGCGTCTGGATGCTAAGGCAAGCTATCTATTAGAAAGTCTGGGATTAGTCAGAGTAATCGGTAATGATTGTGTTCCTCGATATAATTTGTATCGTCAGTATTTTAGTAATAGGCTTTTATAGTTAGGGAGTAGGGAGCAGGGAGCAGGGAGGAGTGAAATAGGAAGAGAAAAAAAATATTGTTAAACCCTATAAATATATCATCAAAGCCAATGCTGCATCCCTTTAGCATCACACCAAAAACTACTGGAATATCTTAACTACTGTTCCCTATTCCCTATTCCCTGTTCCCTACTCCCTACTCCCTACTCCCTACTCCCTTTCCTATCATGACCAAGCAACCAACAATCTACCAAGTTGGGGGAAGTTTACCTCAAGATGCCACGACTTATGCCCTGCGAAAAGCCGATACCGAAATTTTTCAGGCTTTGATGGCTGGGGAATTTTGTTATGTGCTCAACTCGCGACAGATGGGTAAATCCAGTTTGCGGGTACGAACTATGAAGCGCCTCCAAGAAGCAGGAGTAGCCTGTGGTTGTATCGATTTTACCATGATTGGGAAAGAGAATATACCGGTAGAGATGTGGTATTCAAGCTTGATAGTGATGCTGGTGGATGAGTTGAAGCTATCAGATAAATTTGATGAAGAGGCTTGGTTTAGAGAAACAGAGCACATCGCTCCCTTGTTAGGATTTGGCAAGTTTATTGAATCGGTATTGTTAGAAGCTATTCCGGAAAGTATTGTTATATTTCTAGATGAAATAGACAGTATTATTAAAGTAGCGTTTAAAGATGATTTTTTTGCATTTATTCGCAGTTGTTATAACAAACGAGCCGAACATTCTGCCTACAATCGGCTGAGTTTTTGTTTGCTGGGAGTAGCAACTCCAGCGGATTTGATTCAGGATAAACAGCGCACTCCGTTTAATATTGGTCGGGATATTGAACTGACTGGCTTTACCTTTGAAGAGGCGAAAACACCACTGCTCCCTGGTTTGGTAGGGAAAGTGGATAATCCTGAACAGGTGTTAGATGAGATATTGACCTGGACAAGGGGACAACCGTTTCTGACCCAGAAGTTGTGTAAGTTAATGGTGGATGGATCCCCCCTAACCCCCCTTAACAAGGGGGGAACTGGAGTTGAGGGAACTTCTGGAGGCGAATCTAACTCTGCTCTGGCTTCCCCCTTATTAAGGGGGACGGGAGGGGGATCCATCCACAGCACTCCGGGATTGGGTACCCCCCTAACCCCCCTTAACAAGGGGGGAACTGGAGTTGCACAGGTCGCCCGTACCCAGATTATTGACAATTGGGTATCTCAGGATAAGCCAGAGCACTTGAAGACCATACGCGATCGCATTCTCAGAAATGAGCAACGGGCGAGTAGGCTGTTGGGATTGTATCAGCACGTATTAGATCAGGGTAGTCTTGCCGCTGATGGCAGTGAAGAACAGACGGAATTAAGGCTATCGGGGTTGGTAGTGGAGCGAAATGGCTATTTGACGGTTAATAACCGGATTTATGGGAGTGTTTTTGATCGCGATTGGGTTAAGCAAGAATTAGCGAGACTCCGTCCCTATTCTGAAACGTTTACTGCTTGGGTTGAGTCTGGGTGTCAGGATGAAGCTCGTTTGTTGCGGGGGGTAGCGTTAGAGAATGCTCAAGCTTGGGCTAAGGGTAAAAGTTTGAGCGATTTGGATTATCAGTTTTTGTCAGCTGCTCAGGAATTAGACCGACAGGTATTAGTAGAAGAAAAGCGGATCTTAACTGAAGCAAAAGAAAAAGCGAAGTGGATCATAAGTATAGGTGGTACTGTACTGGGTTTGTCCTTAATTGTGGCTGTAGTGACTGGGATCAAAGCTAGAGATAATTTTAAACAATCACAGGAAGCTCAAACAGGTACCCGACTAGAACAACAAGGGGTTAGTATTTTACGACGCTTAGGAGGGGATAATGTTTACTATGGCGAGCGAGAGCTTTTATACTCAGCCATGGAGACTGGGCAACAACTATATAATATCGTGAAAGATGGTCGCCCCCTGGATAACTATCCTGCTATTAGTCCTCTGTATGCTCTACAGCAGAGTCTTAGTAAATTCAAAGAAAAGAGAAGATTTCGAGGACATGAATCCTTGGTATCAAGTGTAAGTTTTAGCCCCGATGGTAAGATGCTTGCTACTGCATCATTTGACCAAACTGTCAGACTCTGGGATTTACAGGGAAATCAATTAGCTCTGTTGAAAGGACATGAATCCTCGGTAAGAAGTGTAAGTTTTAGCCGAGATGGTAAGAGGCTTGCTACTGGATCCGACCTTACTGTGATACTTTGGGATTTAGAAGGAAATCAATTAGCTCTGTTGAGAGGACATCCATCCTCGCTATTAAGTGTAAGTTTTAGCCCCGATGGTAAAAGGCTGGCTATGGCATTATCGGACAAAACTGTCAGACTCTGGGATTTACAGGGAAAGCAATTAGCTCTGTTGAGAGGACATCAAAAGTTGGTAAGAAGTGTAAGTTTTAGCCGAGATGGTAAAACCCTGGCTACGGCATCAGACGACAAAACGGTCAGACTCTGGGATTTACAGGGAAAGCAATTAGCTCTGTTGAGAGGACATCAAAAGTTGGTAAGAAGTGTAAGTTTTAGCCGAGATGGTAAGATACTGGCTACCGCATCAGACGACAAAACGGTCAGACTCTGGGATTTACAGGGAAAGCAATTAGCTCTGTTGAGAGGACATCAATCCTCTGTATCAAGTGTAAGTTTTAGCCGAGATGGTAAGATGCTCGCTTCTGCATCATTTGACAAAACTGTTAGACTCTGGGATTTACAGGGAAAGCAATTAGCTCTTTTGAGAGGACATCAATCCGAGGTAAGAAGTGTAAGTTTTAGCCGAGATGGTAAAACCCTGGCTACGGCATCAGACGACAAAACTGTCAGACTCTGGGATTTACAGGGAAAGCAATTAGCTCTATTTCAAGGACATAAATCCTCGCTATCAAGTGTAAGCTTTAGCCCCGATGGTAAGATGCTTGCTAGTGCATCATCGGACAAAACGGTCAGACTCTGGGATTTACAGGGCAATCCATTAGCTCTGTTGAAAGGACATCAATCCGAGGTAAATAGTGTAAGCTTTAGCCCCGATGGTAAGATGCTTGCTAGTGCATCATCGGACAAAACGGTCAGACTCTGGGATTTACAGGGCAATCCATTAGCTCTGTTGAAAGGACATCAAGAGTTGGTATTTAGTATAAGTTTTAGCCCCGATGGTAAGATGCTTGCTACTGCATTATCCGACAATACGGTCAGACTCTGGGATTTAGAAGGAAATCAATTAGCACTGTTGAAAGGACATCTTGACTGGGTAGAAAGTGTAAGGTTTAGCCCCGATGGTCAGAGGCTGGCTACGGCATCATGGGACAATACGGTCAGACTTTGGGATTTACAAGGAAATCAATTAGCACTGTTGAAAGGACATCTTGACTGGGTAGAAAGTGTAAGGTTTAGCCCCGATGGTCAGAGGCTGGCTACGGCATCAAGGGACAAAACTGTCAGACTCTGGGATTTAGAAGGAAATCAATTAGCACTGTTGAAAGGACATCTTGAGTCGGTAAATAGTGTAAGTTTTAGTACCGATGGTAAGATGCTTGCTAGTGCATCATCGGACAAAACGGTCAGACTCTGGGATTTACAGGGCAATCCATTAGCTCTGTTGAAAGGACATCTTGACTCGGTAAATAGTGTAAGCTTTAGCCGAGATGGTAAAACCCTGGCTACGGCATCAAGGGACAAAACTGTCAGACTCTGGGCGGTTGAAGATTTAGGTGAGATGCTAGCTAGGGGATGTAAGTTGCTTGAAGAGTACTTTGTGGATCATCCTGAATCCTTAGATAGCTTAAAGAAATGCCAAGATTAAGATGGCAAAATAGCTGCAGCTTCTGGTTTTGTTAAACAAGGTGAGGAGTTAGCGAAAGAGGGGGATGTGGAGGGTGCTATTGCTAAGTTCCAAAAAGCCCAAGCATGGAATCCAGAGCTAGAATTACAGCCAGAGACAAAAGCCAAACAGCTAGCAGCACCCGCTAAATTTGAACAAGGTGAGCAGTTAGCAAGACAAGGTGAAGTAACCAAAGCCCTATCTCTCTATAAAGAAGCACAAAAACTAGATCCAAACCTAGAAATTTCTGCTTATTCTTGGAATCAAATCTGTTGGTTTGGTAGCCTCCATGGATATGCTGCTGACGTGATGGATGCCTGTGAAAAAGCAGTAGCAAAAGAACCTGAAGATCGACGTATTCTGGATAGTCGTGGTTTGGCTAGGGCTCTGACTGGGGATACCGCAGGAGCGATATCAGACTTTCAGGCATTTGTAGACTGGACCGATGATGATGAGTTGAAAGCAAAACGGCAAAAATGGATAGATGAGCTCCGGGCTGGTAAGAATCCTTTTACGGAAGAGGTGTTGGAGAGTTTACGTTGGGAGTAAGGGTGGTAAGAGGCAAGAGGCAATAGGCAAGAGGCAAGAGGCAAGAGGCAATAGGCAAGAGGCAATAGGCAAGAGTTTCCCTGCTCCCGATTCCCGACTCCCGATTCCCGATTCCCGACTCCCAAAAAGTTTGTTACAAAATTTTTCAAAATATGTTATAATATAATATTTTTGTGCTATAGTATAAAGGTGGGCGCTGAGACGCCCAGAGTCAAGAGCTAGCCCGGCGAAAGTCCAAAATCTACGGGCTAGCTCTGGCTCCCCAATCACAAGGAGATACTTTAATGATGACCTATTCTGAACGCCTTCATCCATGGGTGGTCATGCGGCTGTTACCCAAAATGCAGCGGGTAGTTGTTGGTCGCTTCCGCAACCGATCGGATGCCGAAGGACATTTGTGGGCCCTGAAACGATTAATGCCTGATGCGGAATTTATAATTATTTTTGATGTCGGGAATAATCCGATGGATGAAGAATCCTAGGAATTTACATCTATGTTTGTGGAACGGGCATCTTGTCTGTTCCACACTGAATGCTGAACGCGCACGCGTGCGCGTAGCGCATAAGCTTATATCTTGGCGTTGCTGAATTAAGGAATGAATTGGCGATCATTGGGTTTTATTAAAGCCCCCTAAATCCCCCAATTATGGGGGACTTTGAGAGTTTTGTTCCCCCCAAAATTGGGGGGCTAGGGGGGCGAAACCATACCCAGAATCAGCAACGCCGATATCTTGCTTACTCAAATTGTAATCATCCCTTTATCTGGTTACAATAAACGTTATGAATACTGATTTAGCCTTATGGAAAGTTGTCATTAATTTACCTGAATATCTCAATAAAAAACTATTGCATTATGCAGAATATTTACGACAAAACTATCAAAATAATACACAATCTGAACAGGAAAAACTAGAAAACGTTCACGGTTATGGTAGTTGGGCAGGTCAAATCATTATGTCAGATAATTTTGATGAACCATTATAAGATTTGGCAGAATATATGTAATGTCAAAGGGGAGCATGTCAAATTTGTAATTAGGTACATAGATCCCCCCTAACCCCCCTTAAAAAAAGGGGGGAATTAGATTGAAAAGTCCCCCGAGCGAGGGATTGCTCGCTCGGGGGATTTAGGGGGATCTGAATCAGGGATTAACAAAACTGACATGCACCCATGTCAAAGTTCTTCTAGAGGTAAGCATTCAGCGGTCAGCGGTCAACTGTCAGCAGTCAGTGGTCATTATTTTATTCAAAAGCTTTTCCCATAGCGTGTGCATAGCGCTTAAGCTGATAGCTAATTGCTTATATACCGTTTATCATAGCTATGAGGTACACATTATTTTTTCCTTCTTCCCTACTCCCTACTCCCTGCTCCCTGCTCCCTTCATCAAAGTATTAATTTAGCATAACAAGTACGGAAGAGCCAACATCATGCTAGTATTAAAATCTTGCGCCTTAATCTTATTTACAGCGTGTTTGATCAGTTTTTCTTGGGCAGGCTTGGCTTTATTTACTCGCCCTAACGGCATGCCAAATGCTGTACGGATCCTGGTTGTATTCTGGATACCATTAATAGTTCTACAGGTCAGTATGATTGTTCTTACTGAAGAAATTAATTTAATCATAGGATTAATGGGACTGACCATCTATAGCATCTCATTAGTTTTGTTTTGGTGGGCAGTTAAAACAACTAAGGATAAGCCTTTGTCTGTTTGCTATTCCGATGATTTACCAAACCACATAATTACAACTGGCCCCTATAAATTTATTCGTAATCCCTTTTACACATCCTACCTACTCTGTGTGCTAGCTGCTGTTTTTGTTACTAATCAACTCTGGCTACTAATCACAGTAGTAGTAATATTTGTACCCTACTATCAAGTTGCTCGCCAAGAAGAAGCTAAATTTTTAGCTAGTAGTTTTGCGGCTGACTATAAAGTGTATAAAGAAAACACAGGAATGTTTTTGCCTAAGTTATTGCGGTTTAGTAGACCCATATCAGCGTCAAATGTCGAAAACTGAGATTGAGACAAATACCTGGAGGGGCGACTTGTCGCCCCTCCAGATTACCGTCAATAAATTGGCTGCTCAAACCGCTCGATAAAGCCAGAACAACCACTAACTTACTGATTGCTTATTTTTAGGGAGAGTAAGTTTCACGAAGAAACAATAATTTGGTCAATTGTCGTCACGAAGCTAATTAGATTGAGGCTCCGATACTGATCGCAAATTATTGCTGCGTATTGCTTAGAGTAAAAAGAATTTGTCTGATAGGCAAATCCTCCTTTGGTCGAGTAGCGCGATAATTCTGGTAAAGACGTTTCAATCACTTCCTCTTGCTGTTCAGTTTGCGGCACAATCACTACCCGATAAACTTCATTATCTAATCTTTCACCTAGATATCGGGAAAAAAGACCGTTAAGTTCAGCTACAATAAGTTTTTCCTGTTCAGAAACTTCGTCATCAATATTGATTAATGCATTGACGACATCCCTGAGTTGAGATACTTGCTTATATGGCGGTGAAATAGCTAGATAATCAACTACATCCTCACGCAATTTTATAAAGTTTTTGTTGGCACCTTCTAGTCTATTATTGGTTAAAGTTTCCCAGGAAAAATCTATATTCCAATTGTCCGCAAACCTTTGGATAAACTCTTTTTCTTGAGGATGTAATTTGTCATCAATTAGAGCTATCTGACTAAGAATATAGATGATTGTTTGCGCTCCCGAAGGTTTAAAGAATGATTTGGCCAGATCTCCTACCTCTTGTTTTTCAGAATTTAGTGCTTGCTTGATTAGCCTGAATAACCCTTTTTTTCTCTCATCATTTACCCAGAATTTTATCCCTACAAAAACGTAAAATACACTCATACCAATATAGATAATAGTGTCCAAAAAACCTTGCCATTGTCTCTCAAACAAAAAGTTCAACGCAAAGAAAAATCCTGGTATTATAGCCATAAATTCGGCCATAACCGATACACTTTCAGCCACTTCATTATCATGTTTTCGTTTCCAGATCTTATTGGAAGATAGGTAGACTTCTGTTAAGGAGAATCCTATAGATAAAAATGCTAGAATATAAACAATTTTTGCGATAATCTCAATCATAAGCTAAATGAGCTATATTTAGGTTTGTTGTTAGCATTCAGCTATCAGTTATCAGCACCATTGTCATTAATCTTCGGGTGGGCAGTGCCTGGGGTGTTTATTATGGGTCTTTTTTGGGGGAGATCGTTCACACCGGGATTGAGCTTTGCTCACGCTACGCGAACGCGTACGGCGATAACGCCCAGAATGGATATCATGCAAGAGATACACTGTCTGATACTATCAGACAAAAAGTGCATGAAGTTTAAGCTATGGCCATCGCACAAAGTGAACAGCCTACCCCACACCTCACCCCACACCCCACACCCCACACCCCACACCCCAGGCAGTGCCTACCAACGTGGTTTGCAAGCTTCATTATCTGTCTGATGCACTGCCCACCCTACATGAACCAAGCTTATTGAGAATGGTGCAAGATGTGAGTATCAGCGATTAGCGCTACAGATGGTGCTACTTGAGGTGAATTCAGGCAAAGGCCTTTGGCTGACGGCTGAGGGCTGACGGCTGACGGCTGAATGCTTACTGCTAGCGTTTTTCATAACTATGAGGTACACAAGATTGTTTCCCTATTGCCTATTGCCTACTCCCTACTCCCTACTCCCTACTCCCTACTCCCTACTCCCTATTCCCTATTCCCTTCTATTCAAAATGGCCACAACCGTTGCAGCAACCGCCAAATTTTAACCACTAGCTCTTCTATCCAAAGTATGGTGATGTCTAACCACTCCAACACTCGTTCTAAAGGATGCTTAATATATCCTTCTGGAGTTGCCTCAGTTTCAATCCAGTCGTGATTTGGCTCTACATCACTATCGTTTCTAGAGTTAGCGATCGCGCCATTTTCTTCTCCCTTAGATCCGTTAACCTTGCTGTTACCCGAATTAACAACTGCTAGCGGTTCATCTTGAGATTCTTTGGGAGTAGTTTTTCCTAAATTACCCTGAATTTGGGACAGGTCTGGTGATTTGTCAGTCCTGGAATTTTTATTCTGGCTGATAGATGGTTTTGGTTGAACTTTTGAAGATTTAGTTCTCGAAATAATCAGCTTACCTGGAGCCTTTAGTAAGTTCAGGTATCGCTTAAATAGAGTCCAAATAGACTTTTCTGACTTCACAGGAATCTTGCTGTTAAATCCTTCTGGTAACTGATGTCTAGATTTAAGATTAGCAACCGGTAATTCTGCCTGATTTCCGGAGTTGGAGGTTGAGGAAGATAAATTTTCGGGCTGGTCAGATCCATCTGGGTTGTCCCATAAATCATTATCGGTTAACCAAGGATCAAGTTCATCTGATTTAGACCGAGATGGTGTTGAGGTGGATGGTATTAATGACGGGGAAAGTGGAGGGGAATTATCTCCTGATAGCTGATGGCATTCTGGGTAGAAATCTGGTAAAACCTTTCCAGAACCAGAAGCAATTTCGGATTGTTCTGAGGAACCAATCAAACTAAAATTAGACGGTTTTCTGCCAAAAAAGTAGTCAATCGCCGCATAGATTAAGCTTAAGAGTTTAAATCGGTTAGTTTCAGACCCAGTCGTTACCTCCTCTGAGCTATCACCCTTAATAAATGGTTTTTGTAGGGCTTGAATCAGCTGATTAGTACTCTGGCGCAGGGTTAGGGGGATTTGCTTACTCAGTTTAACCACTACTTCAGCTCTTTGTACTAATTGATGTGATTCCAGTTCCAGGAATTTGTTATCCAGGGAAGTTAATAGCTCCTCAATTGGGCTAGAAGGTGATAGCTGGAATGGTTTGGGTTTAGGTTGTCGGTGATTAGAGGTGGCTGATTGACCCTTGGCAACAGGTAGAATGATGCTGGATTCCCCGAACAGATTAATTGCGATCGCTACAGGACTAGTTTGCACCCAGGCCATTAATCGCCAGAATAGCCTGATCGGTGGAAAAATAGGGGGGTGATCTAAGGTAGCAAGGGAAGGGGATGCTTTTTTGCCATCTAACGAGTGGGCTAAACGCCATTTACGCAATAAGTCAGCCACCTCCCAGCTGATTCTGGATGCTAGTTTGTGCTGCTGCTGGGGTGTCAATATATCCAGAATTTGATTTTCCACTGTCACCAGCACTAGACCCCGGTTGTCCAATAAACAGGCCACTCCGTGAATTAGGATATGCTTATTAGTCGCGGGTTTAGCTGGGGTTACAGCTTGCCCGTTATATAGGGTTACAGGTTCCTGGTTATTTAGGGATGTTCCCCTTTGCCGTTCCAGTAGGATAGGTTGCCCGTTATTTAGGGTTACAGCTTGCCCGTTAGACGGTTTTAGGTTGTCTAGATCAGCTTCAAGGGTAAACTTGCCAAGGTTCAACTCTTGTAACACTCGCTGAATTGCTGTATCTGCTTCTGGCGGTATTTCCTGGGGCTGGGCATGGCTAAATGTCCTTAATTGGGGCAATCCAGCTTTTACCGAAGCGGAAATTTGACGCCCAGCGGATAAACTAGCTTGCACCAGCAGGTAAACCGGATAAAGTAAAATTTGCCCTCCCCATACCGCTGCAACCTTTAAATGCCTTATTGTACGTTGAACTTGGTCAACAAACCGTTGAGATTGTCGATTGATAAAGTTAAACAATCTACTGCGATAGGGACCTTTGGCAGGGGAAGACATGATGGTTATTGCTTGGGTGAGGGATTAGCTAGCTGATAGACATTGAAGCTGCATATATAGCAATTATTATTTGGGTGAGGTACAGAGTCGTGGGTTTTAGGGAGCAGGGAGCAGGGAGCAGGGAGTAGGTAAGAGGGCAGAGGTAAAAAATTTTGTGTACCTCATAGTTATGAGAAACGCTATATACCAGGAAGTGGTTATGGGTTGACAGTTGATGGTTAACGGTTAACTGTCAATAAACCACAAATAACAAATTAATGATAACCTGTTGCGCATTTAAAATTGGATATTATTCCGTTATCAAAAAAACCGTCAAACCCTCTCCCCTGCACCCGAAGCTCCCCTGCTCTGATAACAAGAGAATTTAAATGAAGACTAGCTGATCAGGTACACAGGATTGTTTCCCGATTCCCGATTCCCGATTCCCGATTCCCGATTCCCGATTCCCGATTCCCGATTCCCGATTCCCTGCTCCCTCCCAGAACGAAAGTAGCTCACCGAATTGAAAACCGCTGTAAATGAAATGGATCAGATTAGGATTATTGATGGGATTAATCATGCGATCGCAAAACTCCGTGCTTTAACTCAAACCAATGTTCAGCAGGGTTGGCGATACTGTAACGAAGATATTCCTTACCCTGTGGCAACTCAACCAGAGTGCTGGGAGAAGTGGTCAATAGCCCAACCCAATGACAAGGATTACATTACTTGGTCTGCTGGAAGACAAGTGATGTGGTTGAGTCAACGATTCGTAGTGCCCCAGGATTTGCAGCGCTATCCTTTATCGGGCTTAGGATTACGTTTGGTATTGACTTGGTGGGCAGAATCGGCAGAGATTTTCGTCAACGGTCAGCTGGTACAAGAAGGGGATTTGTTTGATTCCTCCACAAGGATGCTGCTCAATTCAACAGTAGTGCCAGGGGAAGAGTTTGCGGTAGCCCTAAGGTTGGTTAGTCCTGGTCATGATATCGGTGGATTAATGCGATCGCAAATCCTCTACGAAGCCACCAATGATATCGATCCAGGCTTTGTAGCTGATGAATTGACTGTCTTACAAAAGTATAGCGCTAACTTTGAACCAGAACAATTAGCGACTCTGGCGAAGGCTGTGGCTGAGATTAATTGGGATATGGTGTCACAGCGGACAGAATTTATGCGATCGCTTACCCGATTGCGCCAACAACTCAGTACAATTGAGAATTCAAACCTCAGAATTCAAAATACTCAAAACTCTATCCAAATGCTAGGTCATGCTCACCTTGATCTGGCTTGGCTATGGCCAGTCAGCGAGACCTGGGACGTAGCTGTGCGTACCTTTGAATCAGTATTAAAGCTACAGCAAGAATTTCCAGATTTCACCTTTTGCCATACCACCCCTGCCCTTTATGCTTGGATAGAACAGCATCGGCCTGATTTATTTAAAGCAATTAAACAACAAGTGGCTGCTGGTCGTTGGGAAATTGTGGGAGGGATGTGGGTAGAACCGGAATTAAATTTAATTGATGGTGAATCAATTGTCCGACAAATCCTCTATGCTCAACGTTACGTCCAGAAAACCTTCGGTCAGTTAAGCACAGTGGCATGGGTAACGGATAGCTTTGGCTTCTGTTGGCAACTACCGCAATTGCTCAAACAGGGTGGAATTGACTACTTCGTTACCCAGAAGCTGCACTGGAACGATACCACCAAATTTCCCTATGGTGCTTTCTGGTGGCAGTCTCCCGATGGCAGCCAAATCTTCAGCTTGATGTCTCCCCCTAACGTTGCTGGTGTTATGGATACAAATCCCATTACTATGGCAAGCTACGCCATTGATTGGGAAATTCAAACCTCACTCAAGGAGGCATTTTGGTTACCTGGTGTGGGAGATCATGGCGGTGGTCCCACCAGGGATATGTTACAAGTAGCAAGACGTTGGCAACAATCCCCATTCTTCCCAAAGCTGGAATTTACCACCGCCAGTGAGTATTTGTTAAAGGTTAGTAGGTTGAAAAGCCAAAGCACTAAAGAGATTCCGGTCTGGAATGATGAACTCTATCTAGAATTCCATCGAGGTTGCTATACCACTCACGCTGACCAAAAGCGCTATCTACGTCGTTGTGAGGGTTTATTGTACCAAGCAGAACTGTTTGCAGCCCTGAAAACCATTGCGACAGGACAAGCCTATCCTAAGACTGAACTGGAGGAAGCTTGGAAAAAGGTGTTATTTAATCAGTTTCACGACATCTTACCAGGAACATCGATTCCGGAAGTCTTTGTAGACGCTAATCAGGCTTGGCAGGAAGTAGAGGAGGTGACGGGGGAGATATTGGAGGAATCCTTAAATGCGATCGCATCCAAGATCACCCTGCCACCACCACCAAAACCCAATGCTCAAGCCATTATTGTCTTTAATCCTCTCAATTGGCAGCGTTCAGAAGTAATTGCTATTTCTTTAGCTGTTACTTTACCTGTTTCTTTACCGGTCGGGTCAGTGGAATGGGAAGTGTATGACTGTTTTGGGGAAAAGATAATCTCTCAAGTTAGGCACGATCAAGCCCAGCACATCCAAAACCATGAAAATACAGTAGTTTGCAATTCGGTCAGGTATAAATTCTTGGGTTTTAGGGAGCAGGGAGCAGGGAGCAGGGAGCAGGGAACAGGGAACAGGGAACAGGGAACAGGGAAAAAATCCTCTGTACCTGATAGTTATGAAAAACGCTGTAACAATGACAATCTCTCCTATAGTCAGATAGAATTGCTGTTTCTAGCCAGTAATATTCCTTCGGTAGGATATCGTGTTTTTTGGTTGTGCAGCAATACTGAGCACTTGAAGTTAGAGCTACCTCCCAATTCCCGATTCCCGATTCCCGATTCCCGATTCCCGATTCCCGATTCCCGATTCCCGATTCCCGATTCCCGATTCCCGATTCCCGATTCCCGATTCCCGATTGAAGATTTGGTCTTAGAGAATCAATACCTACGAGTAGTGGTAGACCGAGAAACTGGAGAGTTGAGTAGTGTCTTCGATCAGGTTAATCAGCGGGAAGTGCTTAGTGGTCCTGGAAATCAGCTACAAGCTTTTGAGGATAGTGGTCAATATTGGGATGCATGGAATATAGACCCAAATTATGCTGACCATCCTTTGCCTGCAACTGAGCTGATCGGGATCGAGTGGATTGAAACCGGGGTATTGCGTAAGCGTTTGCGAGTGGTGCGTCGGCTAATGCGATCGCAATTTTGTCAGGACTATATCCTATGTGCTCAATCTCCAGTACTCAAAATTGCCACTACTGTAGACTGGCAGGAACGCCATGTATTAGTCAAAGCTGCGTTTCCATTAGCCATTGATGCTGATTATGTATCCTATGAAATGCCCTGTGGGGTAATTCAACGTTCTACTCGACCCCAAACCCCTGCTGAGCAAGCTAAATGGGAAGTACCTGCTCTGCGTTGGGCAGACTTGAGTGATCAAACCTATGGTGTCAGTTTGCTTAATGATTGCAAATACGGTTATGATGCCCAGGCGTCCCAATTACGTCTAACATTGCTTCGCTCTCCCACTTGGCCCGATCCTGAAGCTGATCAAGGCATCCACCAATTCACCTATGCTCTGTATCCTCATCAAGGCAATTGGCGTTCTGCAGATACAATTCACCTAGCATACCAGCTTAATATACCATTTCTAGGGTTACTTTGGTCTCCCGCCAATAGTTCTATTTTCAGTAATAATGTCAGTAATAATAGTAGACCTTCTTTACCATCAACCGGACAACTATTAAATTTGTCAGCCAAGACTCTAATATTGATGGCACTTAAACAATCCGAAGATATCCCAGATCAATGGATTATCAGGTGTTATGAATCTCATGGGGAGTCAGCAAATTTATCCTTAGTGAGTGATTTGGGATTAAAAGTAGTTCACCCAGTTGATTTATTGGAAAGACCTGTGAGTTTATCAGAACCATCATCTGATGAGAAAGTAGTTAAGATAGACCCTTGGAAAATAACTAGTTTGGCAGTTAAATCCATAATTTAGAAGGGAGTCGGGAGTCGGGAGTCGGGAGTCGGGAGTCGAAAAAATAGAACTTCGGAAGCAGGTAGCAAAGCGCGGATTTATGTATAAATTCCTATATAAATTGTGATAATTATTGTTCCCTGTTCCCTTTTTCCTGTTCCCTTTGCTATGTCAACCTGTACTATTTCCTAATCTGAACTGGCATAATCAAATAAGTCATATTCAATCCCCCTAGAGGCATAAAAATCACAGGACTATTAGCTTCATTCATCTGCATTTTAATCTCAGAGGTAGAAAGCGCCTTTAAGCCATCAATTAAGTACTTAACATTAAAAGCAATTTCCAAACTATCACCCGATATTTCTACTTCCATTGACTCCCGACCACTACCCAAATCTTTTGCCTCTACCGATAGATTAAGCCGCTGGTTAACACTATCAATATTAAACTTGACAATATTATTTTTCTGATCAGCCAACACTCCAATCCGTTCTACTGCACTCAGTAATTGACGGCGATCGAGAATGATCTGACGCTGAAAGTGTTTGGGAAGCAGCTGATGATAGGAAGGGTACTGTCCTTCCAGAGTTCGGCTTGTTAAACGCTGTTCTCCCCCTTGACAAACAATCTGACCAGGTTCAAACTGAATCGCAATAATATCCTGAGCTTCAGCCTTAGATACTATCCGCTCCAACTCCCGTAACGCTCTAGCTGGTAACGTAAATTCTACGGGTAAATCATGATCATCCAATTCTTGGGTAGCTTCAGTCGTTGCACTTTCCTCTATTCTCCGATTAGTTTCCACAACTGCTAGTCGGTGACCATCGGTAGCAGCAAATTCCAATTTGTCCGACTGTACAGTAAGGTGAACCCCCGTCAGCACTTGCTTAGTTTCATCAGAACTAGTGGCAAATAAAGAACCCTGCAATCCAGCCTTTAAGACTTCTACAGGAATATGAACCGCAACGGATGTGTTAACTTCCGGCAGTTCGGGGAATTCCTCAGAACTCATACCTCGAACCTGATAACGTCCGGTAGCCGAGGTTAAGGTGACAATCAGGCTATCACTGTCTGTGTCTTTCCCATCATCCTCTAGAGTAATTTCCCCTGAAGGTAGACGGGAGACAATATCATTGAGCAGTTTGGCTGGCAGGGTAATTTCCCCTCCTGTCTCAACGTCAGCATTAAAGCTAGTCTGGATACCCACGCTAAGGTCGAAAGCAGTTAGTAGCACCCGCTGATTTTTTTGGTCTGCTTCTAACAAAACATTTCCCAGCACAGGATGAGTAGGGCGAGAAGGCACTACCCGACTCACAAGTGAAAGGTTTGTATTGAGGTCACTTTGACTGCAAACCAGTTTCATGATCGGTTTCGTAATGGGGCTTACTTTAGGAGAAAACTATAGCACTCGATTACTAATCTTTCTACAAAATCACCTCAAAAACCTAAGCATTCAGCGGTCAGTGGTCAGCGGTCAGTGGTCAGCGGTCAGTGGTCAGCGGTCAGTGGTCAGCGGTCAGTGGTCAGCGGTCAGTGGTCAGCGGTCAGCGGTCAGCGGTCAGTGGTCAGCTTTTAGCTGATAGCACCTCAAGTAGCGTGCGCGTAGTGCATTAGCTGATAACTGATAACTGATAGCTGATAACTGATAGCTGATAGCCGATAGCTGATGGCTGATAACTGATAGCTGATAGCCGATAGCTGATAGCTGATAACTGATAGCTGATAACTGATAACTGATAGCTGATAACTGATAGCTGATAGCTGAATAATAATTGAGTTAGCAAACCATTTGTGGAAAAAGTTGTGGAAAAATTCGGTGATTTTTCCACAGAGCATTTATACTCAGAAGCCAGATATTCCAGCAGTAGACTCGATCATAGCATCAAGCTCAAGGGATTAATTAATAAACTTTAATTAATTAACTTTAATTAAAATAGCGGTTTCTAGCCTAATGAGGTACAGAGTATTTTGTCCCTGTTCCCTATTCCCTATTCCCTATTCCCTATTCCCTATTCCCTACTCCCTGCTCCCAAAAAGCTAGGAAAAAAGTACCTCAAACGTCGCTGATAATTGCTATAAACACGCTTTATTTTTGGTTTTGACTCCTAGCTGTCAGATTTATGCGATCGCTTAACTGAGAAAGTTTCTGAGCTAACTCATCATCTTTTTCCCGCAGCTGAGTAATTTTATCGCAGCTGTACATGACTGTCGTGTGGTCTTTGCCCCCAAATTCTTCCCCAATGCGGGGTAGGCTCAATTCTGTATGCTGCCTCATCAGATACATCCCAATTTGCCTAGCCCAACTAATTTCTCGCCTCCGAGAGCTACTTTTTAAGTCTTCCACTGAAAGATTAAACGTATTAGATATAGTACTTAAAATCACCTCAGGAGAAGCCTGAATCTTCTTGGTTGGTGGGTTCAAAATCGGTGCAATATTTTCCACATTCATCGCTAACCCCGAAATCGATACATAAGTCACAGCCCTAGTCAAAGCTCCCTCTAGTTCTCTAATGTTAGAGGTGTAGCTAGCAGCAATGTACTCAACCACGTCATGGGGTAGACGTATATTTTCGTCCTCTGCCTTTTTTTGCAAGATAGCCATCCTGGTTTCCAAATCTGGTGGCTGAATATCAGCGATTAACCCCATAGAAAAGCGGGAACAAAGGCGTTCTTGCAAGCTATTAATCTGATTAGGAGGACGGTCTGATGCCAAGACAATTTGTTTACCAGCTTCGTGCAAAGTATTGAAGGTGTGGAAAAACTCTTCCTGAGTATATTCCTTACCTTCAATAAACTGAATATCGTCTACCAAAAGTACCTCCGCTGTCCGATAATGTTCCCGGAAACTTTGGATACTATCCTCGCGAATAGCAGAAATTAAATCATTAGTGAACTGCTCAGTAGAAACATAAAAAATTTTAGACTCAGGGTTATTATCCAAGCGGTAATGACCAATTGCCTGCATCAAATGAGTTTTGCCTAAACCAACACCACCACAAAGAAACAGAGGGTTAAACTCTCGTCCTGGATACTCCCCTACCGCCAGAGATGCAGCATGAGCCATGCGATTATTAGGACCAACCACAAAGCGAGAGAAAACATGCTTAGGATTTAACTTAGCGCGTCTTGGCTGGTTTTTAAAGGTATTTTCGGAATGATTAGTGGCTACCGGAAATGACCAAGAAAAGTCAGCATCACCAGTCATTGAGTTATTGTCTCCTGTAGCCGTTGTGAAGTGAATTTCCACTCGTTGACCTAAAATATCTTCCACGACATCAGCAATTGTTTTAACGTAATACTTCTGCAACCAATTTCTGGAAAAGGGATTGGCAGTCCGAATCAGCAAACAGTTATTGTCAAGCTGTTGAGCACTAGTTGTCTTGAGCCAAGTTTCAAAGGTGGGCTGACTCAGTTGTAGTTTGAGACGTTCTAATACCTGAATCCATAGTTGTTCTGGGGAAATTTTCACTGTTTTTTCTCTACCGTAGTCAATTTTTTTTAAGCTAGATGTGATGAGCCACAGCCCAGACCAAGGGCATAAAAATCCCTACGGTGCGCGTTCACGCTTAGCTTTGAAAAAGCGCGGGGTCGCACCGCTTTCCTATATCCCACCACCCAAAAATTTTTACCAATTTTTAATATATAAAGGTACTGTTTGAGCATTTGATCGAATAAGCTTGACGGATATAGAGGTTTGGCTTTTACTATGGTGAGTGAAACACTACAAATTGCTCAGTTAGGCAACCCAATTTTACGGCAGCACAGTCAGCGAGTACATAACTTGCTGGATGAACGCCTTCAACAACTGATTGATCAGCTCATAGCAACCGCTACAGCAGCCAATGGCGTTGGCATTGCAGCACCCCAAGTATCTCAATCCTATCGCTTGTTTATCGTAGCGTCTCGTCCGAATTTGAGGTATCCCCACGCACCTTTGATGGAACCAACGGCTATGATTAATCCTGCCATTATTAGTCACGATACTGAGATAGTGAAAGACTGGGAGGGGTGTCTGAGTATTCCAGGAATTCGAGGGTTAGTACCCAGGTATAGTCGAATTGAGGTGGAGTATACTAATCGGTATGGTCAGTATCAGCGGCAACAATTAACAGACTTTGTAGCCAGGATATTTCAGCATGAATATGACCATCTTGACGGGATTGTATTTTTAGACCGAGTCGAGAGTACCCACGAGATGATGACTGAGGAGGAATATCAGAAGCAGATTATTGATCACTTATAGCAGTTGTCAAATCCTTTACTCACTAATTTTAAAATCGCTACAATCTATTGATACTGGACAGTGCGAAGTTCTGTGGTCGGTTGAGTGGTTGAATTACCCCTAAGAAAAGAACACCCCGATCGCGCCTAGGGACGAGAATCTTCGAAACTGGCTGAGTTTTGCTGATTCAGCCAGTTAGATTATGGCTAATTATCGTCGAGTCGAGCCAATCTTAGAGGTAGTAATTATGGTCAAAGAAATTGAAGTACAAGCTAGTAGTGGTAATGTGTTTGCCGATTTAGGTTTAGAAAACTCTGACGAATTAATCGTTAAAGCAGAACTGGCTCGTAAGATTAGTAGTATTATTGCCAACCAGGGTATGACACAAGCTGCGGCGGCAAAGGTTTTAGGAGTAGATCAGCCTAAAGTGTCCGCACTTATCAATGGTAAGTTGGCTGGTTTTTCAATTGTGCGGCTGTTTCGCTTCTTAAACGCTTTGGTTGACACTCCCCATCATGGAAGAACGGGGATTCTTAGTTCTTCGACATGCCTTAAAATTAGCTATCCGTCAAAGGCAATATTTAAGCCGAATATCCGTTCAAAAAAACCAAATACCTAGCTTAATTTAACTAACCCCAGTGGGCTTGTCTCCCTAAGGGTTGAGTTTCCTCAGTTTCCGTGTGCCCCACGGTACTTTTTAGTTTTTAAAGTTTGCTTTACTGGTTTTCGGTATCTGGCACGGATCCATACGTTTTTAATGAGGTTTTTCGCGCCTCACGTGCTAACATCGCAAAACGCTCGTGGGGTTTATGACAGTACCGACGAATCCTGTCTGTGCTAGGCCACTCTTTGATTATAACAGATTACTTGAAAGCCGCCGAACCAAGGACGGGGCTTGAAACCCATTTTTTTGGTCAAAACCAAACAATTATCTCACCCTGTGGCTTGAACACTAGTGTCGTGAACTAGCTGACGTAAGTATTCAGCTATCAGCCTTTGACCTTGGCTGATAGCTGAGATAGTTAACTGTACTACATCCGCTCCAGTACCTGAATTCCGAGTAAAGACAATCCCAGTTTCAGAGTTCTAGCAGTCAAATCACATAGCAGCAGACGGGATGTCCGCTTGGGTTCTTCGGCTTTCAGTACAGAGCATTGGTCATAGAATTGATTGAACTTCTGGCTCAGTTCAAACAAGTACTGACAAAGACGATTCGGCATCAATTCTTTCTCAACTTCACCAAGGACCTCACTCAGTTTCAATAATTTCTTCCCTAGCACCAATTCTGTGTCTTCTTCCAACAAAATTTTGGCATCGGTTCCCAGTTGCTCAAAATCAATCTCCCCTTTGCGGCTAATTCCCTGAATTCGGACATAGGCATAAAGCATATACGGTGCCGTATTGCCTTGGAGTGCCAACATCTTATCAAAGCTGAATATATAGTTGCTGGTACGATTTTGACTAAGGTCAGCATACTTAACTGCACTGATGCCTACGACTTTGGCAACATGCTCTTTAAATTCGTCAGTTTCCTCCCGACCTTCTTGCTTCAGTCTCGATTCTAAATCAGCACCAGCCCGTGCGATCGCTTCATCTAACAAATCCCGCAACCGCACTGTTTCCCCAGACCGAGTTTTCAGCTTTTTGCCATCTTCCCCCAGAACCAAACCAAAGGGAACATGAACTACTTCAACATTTTCCGGAAGAATACCAGTCCGCCGAGCCACCTGAAATACCTGAGCAAAATGATTTGCTTGTCCGGAATCGGTAACATAAATAATCTTTTGAGCCCGGTCTTGCTCAGTCCGGTAGCGCAGTGCAGCTAAGTCAGTGGTGGCATAGTTATAGCCCCGATCAGATTTTTGCACAATCAAGGGCAAAGGCTCACCATCTTTATTTGTAAACCCCTCAAGGAAAACACATTTGGCTCCCGAATCTTCCACTAACAAGCCAGACTTGTCTAAATAGTCCACCACCTCTGGCAGCAAGGGATTGTAAAACGATTCCCCCCTTTCCGTGAGCTGAATATCCAGCAAATCATAGATAATCTGAAACTCCCGCCGAGATTGGTCACACAGTAGCTGCCAAGCGCGGCGGCTATCCGTTGCACCAGATTGCAGTTTAACAACTTCGAGCCTAGATGCCTCCCGAAACTCCTCATCTGCATCAAACCGTTGTTTAGCTTGCCGATAAAGGGTGACTAAATCTCCCAAATCCAGGGCATCAGCTGTAGTCAAAGCACTTGGGTAAGCTTCCCTGAGATAGGTAATCAACATCCCAAACTGGGTTCCCCAATCTCCCACATGATTCAAGCGCAATACATTTTGACCCCGAAATTCTAAGATGCGGGCAATAGAATCCCCAATAATCGTTGAACGTAGATGTCCCACATGCATCTCTTTAGCAATATTGGGAGAAGAAAAATCAACAATGACCCGTCGAGGGGCTTGAGCCAATGCTACTCCTAGACGTGGGTCAGTCTGAATCTCCCTTAGCCGTTCTTCCAAGTAAGCAGGTTTTAAGCTCAAATTAATGAAGCCTGGACCAGCAATAGTCGGGCTCTGACATAGTTCCGCCACATCTAGATACTGCAACAAAGATTCTGCGATCGCTCTTGGCTGCTGTTTCAAACGTTTGCTCAAAGCCAACGCCACATTAGACTGATAGTCACCAAATTTGGGATTGCTGGCAGGTACCATCATTGGATCTACCCCTGCCAAGTCAGAACCGAAGGCAGCAGTTAAGGCTTGAGTGAATTGAAGTCTAAGTTGTTCAACAATGGATTTCATGGTGCCAGTGCAAAGGGGTCTTCACTAATCTTGCCTCTGAATGGTAACAGCCACTACTTACCGATTAATCCTGGACATAACCGGATAATTACCGTAAATCCAGGTAAATTTCCCGTTTCACTCGGGAGCATCGGAGTAGTTATCCCAACCCGCACTTACAAGATCGACCGACACGCCCCTCACCAGGTATGTATCTAAAAATACAATAATAATTGCCCGGATAATTTTCCCTATCTCCCCATTTCCCACTTCTTCCGACTCCCGACTCCCGACTCCCGACTCCCGACTCCCGACTCCCGACTCCCGACTCCCGACTCCCGACTCCCGACTTAAATCTAACCAACCTACCCCTGTAAGCTTCCCCCTCTTGCCCTTATTAGACCTCCGAAACGGATTGAAAAAAATTTTTTTTGAGCCCAAAACCCTTGCCATACCTAGCTTACGATGATTTGTTCAAAAAAAAATTTGGAATTGGGGTTGACAAACGCTTTTTTACCCTTTACATTAGTAAATGGCGATGAGGAAAGCCAAGCGCACCGCACCGCCCCGAACCAAGAAAAATCTATAGTTTGAGAGCCAATATACGGTCGCTACTCGTCAAGAAATTTTCAGGTTAATCTGACCTCATTATAGGACAGATTGGCCAAAACTAAAACCTAAAATTCCGAACTGGTTCAAAGTTAACGGTTTAAGTTGACGGAGAGTCCAGGAAAGAAAAAAAACAACTTGAGTACCATGGAGAGTTTGATCCTGGCTCAGGATGAACGCTGGCGGTATGCTTAACACATGCAAGTCGAACGCCCCTTCGGGGGAGTGGCGGACGGGTGAGTAACGCGTGAGAATCTGCCTTAGGGTCGGGGACAACCACCGGAAACAGTGGCTAATACCGGATGTGCCGAGAGGTGAAAGATTTATTGCCATAAGAGGAGCTCGCGTCTGATTAGCTAGTTGGTAGGGTAAAAGCCTACCAAGGCAACGATCAGTAGCTGGTCTGAGAGGATGAGCAGCCACACTGGGACTGAGACACGGCCCAGACTCCTACGGGAGGCAGCAGTGGGGAATTTTCCGCAATGGGCGAAAGCCTGACGGAGCAATACCGCGTGAGGGAGGAAGGCTTTTGGGTTGTAAACCTCTTTGATCAGGGAAGAAGAAAGTGACGGTACCTGAGGAACAAGCATCGGCTAACTCCGTGCCAGCAGCCGCGGTAATACGGAGGATGCAAGCGTTATCCGGAATTATTGGGCGTAAAGCGTCCGTAGGTGGTACCTCAAGTCGGCTGTTAAAGACCAGGGCTTAACTCTGGGCAGGCAGTGGAAACTGAGGAACTAGAGGGCAGTAGGGGTAGAGGGAATTCCCGGTGTAGCGGTGAAATGCGTAGATTTCGGGAAGAACATCGGTGGCGAAGGCGCTCTACTGGACTGCACCTGACACTGAGGGACGAAAGCTAGGGGAGCGAATGGGATTAGATACCCCAGTAGTCCTAGCTGTAAACGATGGATACTAGGTGTAGCTTGTATCGACCCAAGCTGTGCCGAAGCCAACGCGTTAAGTATCCCGCCTGGGGAGTACGCACGCAAGTGTGAAACTCAAAGGAATTGACGGGGGCCCGCACAAGCGGTGGAGTATGTGGTTTAATTCGATGCAACGCGAAGAACCTTACCAGGGCTTGACATGTCGCGAATCCCGGTGAAAGCTGGGAGTGCCTTCGGGAGCGCGAACACAGGTGGTGCATGGCTGTCGTCAGCTCGTGTCGTGAGATGTTGGGTTAAGTCCCGCAACGAGCGCAACCCTCGTCTTTAGTTGCCAGCACGTGGTGGTGGGCACTCTAGAGAGACTGCCGGTGACAAACCGGAGGAAGGTGGGGATGACGTCAAGTCAGCATGCCCCTTACGCCCTGGGCGACACACGTACTACAATGGTCAGGACAAAGGGCAGCCAACTCGCAAGGGGGAGCTAATCTCATCAAACCTGGCCTCAGTTCAGATTGCCGGCTGCAACTCGCCGGCATGAAGGAGGAATCGCTAGTAATCGCCGGTCAGAATACGGCGGTGAATCCGTTCCCGGGCCTTGTACACACCGCCCGTCACACCATGGAAGCTGGCCACGCCCGAAGTCGTTACCCTAACCCTTTTGGGAGGGGGATGCCGAAGGCAGGGTTGGTGACTGGGGTGAAGTCGTAACAAGGTAGCCGTACCGGAAGGTGTGGCTGGATCA
Source organism: Moorena sp. SIOASIH (assembly GCF_010671925.1). GTDB lineage: Bacteria > Cyanobacteriota > Cyanobacteriia > Cyanobacteriales > Coleofasciculaceae > Moorena. Next base: position 482,122 of record NZ_JAAHIH010000004.1, read on the forward strand.
CCTCCTTTACAGGGAGACCCACTGAGACCGACTGCTAGCCAAAGAGGCTAGAGTGGTAATCAGGTCAACCGAGGTCGAAGGGTAGAAGACCAGGCTCTCAAACTATTTAAGGTTCGGTTATGGGCTATTAGCTCAGGTGGTTAGAGCGCACCCCTGATAAGGGTGAGGTCCCTGGTTCGAGTCCAGGATGGCCCACATCTTAATAACAGGTCAGGCGGATAGCACTCGAATCCAAGAGCTAATCAAGGCCAAAACTAAAAATACTGTCAAAAAGAACAGCACCGGAACATGGCAAAGAACCAGTTCAGGATGCTGGGCTTTAAGTCCAGTAAAGAACCAAGAAAATTGCATAGCGAAGTGTAGAAAAGCCAAAAAGTCG